>NZ_JBEXTZ010000157.1:0-13294 GCF_040614195.1 Amycolatopsis sp. NPDC006125 | reverse complement strand
GGCGCGGCCGCACCGGCACGCGCCCGCCCGCGCTCTCCTCCGGCGCGCGCCGGACCAGCCACTCCTCAAGCGTCAGCACCGACATGGCGGAACCTCCTCGCAGATCCGCGACCCGCGACGAGCGCGCCGCCGGTCGAACAACCGTTCTATCGAACCTCCGTGCGAATGTGTACCACCCGGGTACGACAAAATCGAGCGCGCCCCGGCGTGTCGTCGAACAGTTGTTTGATGTTTGCTGTCGGGTGCACTACTGTGGGTGACCAGCAGAGGCGGACAGCGCCGGTCGCGCGGGTGCGCGGTCCCGGCCGCTCCAGAGCTGGGAGGCAGCACGGTGTCGGAAGAGACGGGCGAGACGATCCGCAGGCCAGGCGGCCGGTTCGGGGACGTGCATCCCCTCCCCGACCCCGAGGACGTCGAAGAGGGTCTCAGCCCCCGCCAGCAGCAGATCCTCGAAGTCATCAAGGCGTGGATCGACCGCTTCGGCTACCCGCCCAGCGTCCGCGAGATCGGCGAGGCGGTCGGGCTCACCTCCACCTCGTCGGTGTCGCACCAGCTGCGTTCGCTGCAGCGCAAGGGTTACCTGCGCCGCGACGCCAACCGTCCCCGCGCCGTGGGCGTGCTGACCGCGCAAGCCGAGGCCGAGACCACGCCGCTGCCGAAGCCCGCGTACGTGCCCCTGGTCGGCCGCATCGCCGCCGGTGGCCCGGTGCTGGCCGAACAGTCCATCGAAGAGGTCTTCCCGCTGCCGAAGGACATCGTCGGCGAGGGCGAGGTCTTCCTGCTCAGCGTCACCGGCGACTCGATGGTCGACGCCGCCATCACCGACGGCGACTGGGTGGTCGTGCGCCAGCAGCCGACGGCGAACAACGGCGAGATCGTGGCCGCGATGATCGACGGCGAGGCCACGGTGAAGACGTTCAAGCAGAAGGACGGCCACGTGTGGCTGATGCCGCACAACGAGGCCTACGACCCGATCCCGGGTGACGAAGCCACCATTCTCGGCAAGGTCGTGGCGGTCATCCGCCGTCTCTAGCCGATCGTTCGGCCGTTCGAAACGATCAGCCGGACCGCTTCCGCAGCTTCGTCCAGGCGAACACCACGCCACCCGCGACGACGACGGCCAGCAGCAGGCCGGGCACCGTGTCCACGCCGCCCTGGCCGGACGACCCGCCGGCCGCCTCCCCGCCGGAACCCGCGGACTGGCCGCCCTCCTCGGCGCTGTCCGCCACCAGGGCCGCCGCCCCGCGCACCGCGCGGATCGGGCCGACACCCTCGGACGCCGACAACAGCGTGCCGTCCGGGTCGAAGGCGATAGCCTCCCCCTGCTGCTCGTCGGGCAGCGGCACACGCACCGGCTCGCGCTGCAGCGCGGCCGCCACGTCCCGGTCGGGGGCCGGGAACAGGTAGGCGTCGGTGTAGGTCCGCAACGCGACGGCCTTGCCGTCCGCGCTCACGGCACCACCGGTGACCAGCACGGAGCCGAACCCCGCGACCGGTCCGCCCGGCGTGTCCGTGAACTTGATGTTGATCGCCCCGACCCGCTCCAGCGGCGTCGGGCCCGGGCTGGCCAGCGGCTTCGCCGGCCGGTAGATCCCCGCCTCGCCCAGCGGGTTCTTCGTGACCAGGTACGGCGTTCCCGACGCGTCGAGCAGCAGCGCCTCCGCGTCGTGCGGCCCGTCGGGGTAGGTCAGGCGGTAGAGCGTCACCTTGCCCTGCGGCGTCACGGCCAGCAGGGCGATGGTCTCGCGTTGTTTGCGGTTGTCGCCGGTGTCGGCGAGCCAGAACGTGCCGTCCGCGGCACGCGCGAGGTCCTCGACGTCGTACGGGTCGGTCGATCCGGAGATGACCCGCTGCACCGCGCAGTCCCGGCCCAGCACGAAGATCTGCACCTTCGTGCCGCCGTCGTTGATCGCGTACCACCGCGAACCGTCGCTCACCAGGCCGGACAGCTCGCCGAGGCGTTTGTCCGTCACCGAGCACACCGCTTCCGGGGCCTGCGCCGCGTGCGCCGGCCCCGCCAGCCCCAGCAAGACGAGGACTGACAGGACCGGCGCCAGCGCAGCTCTGCGGAAACTCCCATGGCTCACTGGAGCCACGGTACCGATCTCAGGCCGGTGATCCGTTCACGGCGTAGGCCTCCAGCGCGGATGCCACGTCCGGGCGAACCCGGGCGCTCAGGCGGGTGCCCTCCGCGAGGTGCTCCTCGGTGAGGACCTCACCCTCGGAGTGCACGCGCGCCACCAGCTCACCGCGGGTGTAGGGCACGAGCGCGTCCACGACCACGTCAGGCCGCGGCAGCCGCTCGGCCAGCGCCTCCAGCAGCTCCGGGACGCCCTCGCCGGTCTTGGCCGACACCACGATCGCGCCCGGCAGCAGGTGCCGGAGGCGGACCAGCGACAGCTCGTCGGCCGCGTCCGCCTTGTTGATCACGATCAGCTCCGGCGGCAGCGGGCTCTCGTGGCTCTTGGTGATCTCGGCGAGCACCTGGCGCACCGCGTTGACCTGCTCCTCCGGCGCCGGGTCGGACCCGTCCACGACGTGCAGCAGCAGGTCCGCGTCGGCCGTCTCGTCCAGCGTCGAGCGGAACGCGTCGACCAGCTGGTGCGGCAGGTGCCGCACGAACCCGACGGTGTCGGTCAGCGTGAACGTGCGCCCGTCCGGGGTGGCCGCCCGCCGGGTGGTCGGGTCCAGGGTGGCGAACAACGCGTTCTCCACCAGCACACCGGCCCCGGTGATGGCGTTGAGCAGGCTCGACTTGCCGGCGTTGGTGTAGCCGACGATCGCGACGCTGGGCACCTCGTTGGCCACGCGGCGGCCCCGCTTGGTCGCCCGGATGGTGTCCATCGCGGCGATCTCGCGGCGCAGCTTCGCCACGCGCTTGTTGATGCGCCGCCGGTCGGTCTCCAGCTTCGTCTCACCGGGACCACGCAGGCCCACACCGCCGTTCGCGCCACCGGCGCGGCCACCGGCCTGCCGGGACAGCGACTCACCCCAGCCCCGCAGCCGCGGGATGAGGTACTGCAGCTGGGCCAGCTCGACCTGCGCCTTGCCTTCGCGCGAGCGCGCGTGCTGGGCGAAGATGTCGAGGATCAGCGCGGTCCGGTCGATCACCTTGACCTTGAGCCGCTCCTCCAGCTGGCGCAGCTGGCCGGGCGAGAGCTCACCGTCGCAGATGACCGTGTCGGCCCCGGTGGCGACGACGATGTCGAACAGCTCGCGCACCTTGCCCGAGCCGATGTAGGTGGCCGGGTCGGGCTTGGAGCGGCGCTGCACGAGACCTTCGAGCACTTCGGAACCGGCGGTCTCGGCCAGGCGTGCGAGTTCGGCGAGCGAAGCCTCGGACTGCTCCGCGGTGCCCTCGGTCCACACACCGACCAGGACCACGCGCTCGAGGCGGAGTTTCCGGTACTCGACCTCGGTGATGTCCGACAGCTCGGTCGACAGGCCGGCGACGCGGCGCAGGGACGCGCGCTCCGACAGTTCCAGGTCACCCGTCGACGGGTCTTCCACGAGGTCTGTGTAGGTCAGTTCTGTCATCGTCCTTCCATGGTCCCACGATTCGCGGGATTGTCCGAATCCTTTAGCGGCTCGGGTACACCGCCACGTAGATCGCGAACTGCTCGGCGCCCTCCGGCGTGGAGCGGTTCTTGAACTCGTCCAGCAGGTCGGCCAGCCGCTGTTCGAACTCGCGCCTGGCCTCGGCGTCCACCCGCACCACCAGCCGCGACTGGTCCAGCTCGCCGCGGTCCAGCTCGGCGATCTCGGCCAGGTAGGCCTCCAGCATCGCCTCGGACAACGCCTCGTCGCCCTCGCCGGACAGGTCCCAGGACTTGCCGGTGGACAGGTACGGGATCTCCTTCGCGCCGCGATTGCCGCGGCGGGCGGGTTGCGGAGCCAGGAATCCGGTGTCGACCAGCTTTCGCACGTGGTGCAGAGTGGTGGCCGGGTCGCGGCCGAGGCGCTGCGCGATTTCCTTGTTCGTCAACGCCTCCGCATAGGTCAACCGGATGATGCGCAGGCGTATTCCCGAGGCCAGGGCGGCTGCCTCGGCCTCGCTCGCGGGGCGGCGGTCTCGCACCGGCCCAGCGTAGTCGGACGAAGTGATTGACGGATTCCAATCACTGCGTCACCCTATCAGGGTGCCGCGACGCGACTCCCTCTGGTTCCACCCCGGGTTCCGGCTGCTGTGGGCGGGCGACACGGTCAGCCAGGCCGGCACGTTCGTGGGCATCACCGTGCTGCCGCTGCTGGCCGCGACCGTGCTGTCCGCGACGCCCGGCGAGATGGGCCTGCTCACCGCGGCCGAGAACGCCGCCTTCCTGCTGATCGGGCTGCCAGCCGGGGTGTGGGTGGACCGGATGAAGCGGCGTCCGCTGATGCTGCGCGCCGACTTCGCGCGCGCGGCGCTGCTGCTGACGATCCCGCTGGCGTGGTGGACCGGCTGGCTGACCCTGACCCAGCTGGTCGTGGTCGCGTTGCTGGTCAGCGTCGGGACGGTGTTCTTCGACGTGGCCTACCAGTCCTACCTGCCATCCCTGGTCGGGCGGGAGCACCTGGTGGAGGGCAACGCGAAGCTGCAGGCCAGCCAGTCGGTCGCGCAGGTGGTCGGGCCGGGGCTCGGCGGCGGGCTGACCCAGCTGTTCGGCGCGGCCAACGCGGTGCTCGCCACCGGGGTGGGCTACGTCGCGTCCGGGCTGTTCCTGCTGCGCATCCGCACGCCCGAACCGGAGCCGGAACCGCACGACGGCACTCCGCTGCGCGCGCAGATCGCCGAGGGCCTGCGGTTCGTGTTCGGCAACCCGGCGCTGCGCGCGATCGTGCTGTGCACCGCGAGTGGCAACTTCGCCGGCACGATCGTGATCTCGATGCAGGTCCTGTTCCTCACCAGGGACCTCGGCCTGAGCCCGTCCGGCGTCGGCCTGGTGCTCGCCGTCGCCAGCGCCGGCGGCATCCTGGGCGCGCTCACCGCCGGGTTCTGGACCAGGGTGATCGGGCAGGCCAGGGCGATCTGGCTGGTGCCGATGACCACCTGGCCGCTCCAGCTGCTGCTGCCGCTGTCCCAGCCGGGCTGGTCGGTGGCGCTGGGCGTGCTGGGGATGGTGGCCAGCGGCTACGGCATCGTGGTCTACAACGTCGCGCAGGTCAGCTACCGCCAGGCGATCTGCCCGGACCGGCTGATGGGCCGCATGAACGCGACCGTGCGGTTCGTGGTGTGGGGCACCATGCCGCTCGGCGGACTGGCCGGCGGCCTGCTCGGCGAGCTGATCGGCGTCCGGTCCACCGTGTGGGCCGGGTGCGCGCTCATGGCGGTGACGATGCTGCCGGTGCTGTTCTCCCCGTTGCGGCGGATGCGTGACCTGCCGGTCAGCCCGCCCGCTCCCACCACTGCGGATCCAGCTGACCCCGCGCCACGAACTCCGCCGGGCCCGTCAGCGTCGACGCCCCCCGCTCCACGGTGACCTGGACACGGCCGCCGGGGATGTCCACAGCGGACTTCCCGGTGTCGGTGCCTGCCAGGTGCAGCGCGGCCGCGACCGCGGCGACCGTGCCGGTGCCGCACGCGCGGGTCTCGCCCACTCCCCGTTCGTACACCCGCATCTTCAGGCGCTGCTCGCCGAGCGGGTTGACGAACTCCAGGTTGACGCCGTCGGGGAAGAAGTCGCTGTCGTAGCGGGGCGCGCGGGTGAGGTCCAGCTCGTCGATGTCGTCGTCCACAATGGAAACCAGGTGCGGGTTGCCCACGTTCACCGCGACACCGGAGAAGTTGTGCCCGTCCACGATGGCGACCGAGGCGCCGGTGATCGCGACCGGCCCCATCTGCGTGGTCACCGAGAGATCCTCGTGCACCACCACCTGCCGGTCGCCCGCCCTGGTGCCGATCACGAACTCGCGCCCGGACACCAGTCCCGCTTCGACGAGGTACCGCGCGAACACCCGCGTGCCGTTGCCGCACATCTCGGCGATCGACCCGTCGGCGTTGCGGTAGTCCATGAACCACTCCCCCGCCGAATCGGCCGCGGCGGGCAGGTCCAGAGCCTCCTTGCGCACCACGCGGAGGATGCCGTCGGCACCGAGCCCGCGCTGCCGGTCGCACAGCGCGGCGACCCGGCTCGCCGTCAGGTCCAGCCGGGCGTCGGGGTCGGGGAGCACCACGAAGTCGTTCTGGGTGCCATGCCCCTTGAGGAACTCGATAACCACACGATCAGACTACTGGGCCACCACGGAGAGCACCCGCTCGGCCACGTCAAGATCGGCTCCGTCGAACCACCTGATCCGCGCGTCCCGGCGGAACCAGGATCGTTGCCTGCGAACGAATCGGCGCGTCGCCTGCTTCGTCGCCTCGGCCGCGGCGGCGAAGTCCCCGCCGCCGTCCAGTTCGGCGAGCACCTGCTGGTAGCCCAGCGCGCGGGACGCCGTCTTGCCCTCCCGAAGCCCGCGCTCCACCAGCGAGCGCACCTCGTCGACCAAGCCCGCCGCGAACATGCGGTCCACGCGCAGCTCCACGCGCCGGTCGAGGTCCTCGGTGTCCCGGTCGATCCCGATCATCACGGTGCCGTACCGCGCGGGGCCGGGACGCGGCATGTTCGCGGAGAACGGCTGTCCGGTGATCTCGATGACCTCCAGCGCGCGGACGATGCGGCGCGTGTTGGTGGGCAGGATCGCGGTGGCCGCGGCGGGATCGAGCGTGGTGAGGCGGCTGTGCAGGGCCGCGGCGCCGACCTCGGCGGCCTCGGCCTCCAGCCGCGCCCGCACGGCCGGGTCGGTGCCCGGGAAGCGGAGGTCGTCGAGGACGGCCTGCACGTAGAGGCCGGATCCGCCGGTCAGCACGGGCACCTTGCCCTCGGCCAGCAGGCGCTCGATGACCGCGCGGGCGTCGCGCTGGTAGGCGGCGACGGAGGCGGTCTCGGTGACGTCGAGGACGTCGAGCAGGTGGTGCGGCACGCCGCGACGCTCCGCCGCGGAGACCTTGGCGGTGCCGATGTCCATGCCGCGGTAGAGCTGCAAGGCGTCGGCGTTGACCACCTCGCCGCCGACCGCGCGGGCGATCGTGATGGCGAGTTCGGACTTGCCGGTGGCGGTGGGGCCGACGACGGCGATCGGGTTCACCCGCGCTCCCACACCGCGACGTGGTAGCCGACGCCGAACGGCGCCGCGGAGTAGAGCAGTTCGGCGCGCCAGTCGTCGCCGGCGCCCGCCAGCACCTGCCACGGCGCGCGGCCGCCCGCGCCGAGTTCGGCGGCCAGCCCGGGGTCGAGCGCCCGCAGCGCGGCCGTGTCGGCGGTGGCGAGCGCGCGGGCGACCGCGTCGTCGAAGGCGGGGGCGCGCTCGTCTTCGCTGCCCGGGGATTTGGGACCGTGCCGGTTCGAGCCGTCGCCGAGCACGAGCAGGCCGGTCCGGTCGCCGTGGGCGAGGAGCTTGCCGAGGCGCTCGCACTCGGCCGGATCGCCGTCCACGAGGTGCACCCGCACCGAATCCGCGCCCGCCTGCTCGCGCAGCCAGCCCGCGACGAGGGCGGGCAGCGGGAGTTCGGCCGGGGTCGCGGGCGCCGCGCTCAACGAGACCGGAACGTCGGCTCCGTATCCGCGGAACGACCCGGACGTGGCGGGCTCGATGACCCGTTCGTGGTCACCGGCGCCGACCGCGACCCACTCCCGGGTCACCGCGGCGAGGCGCTCCACCGCCGTGCGGCAGGCCGCGCGCAACGCCTCCAGCTCGGCGTTCGCACCCGGGGACAGCGCGGGCACGAGCAACGGGGGCTGCGGTACCACCACGGCTTGCACGATCACACCCGTCGAGGTTACCG
Source organism: Amycolatopsis sp. NPDC006125 (assembly GCF_040614195.1). NCBI lineage: Bacteria > Bacillati > Actinomycetota > Actinomycetes > Pseudonocardiales > Pseudonocardiaceae > Amycolatopsis > Amycolatopsis sp. NPDC006125. The sequence goes on along the minus strand of NZ_JBEXTZ010000157.1, from coordinate 5,490 downwards.
GCAGCCACTCTCGGGCAACCCGCGACCACGGAGAGCAGCGAGATCGACGATCACAGCGATCCCACGCGGCCCGGAAGTAGAATCACCCGCTCCGACCCCCCAACCGAGTACCACGAGCGGCGCTGAACTGCTTGAATGCGGCCAGAGGGAACGAGACCCGCATGACCCGGCCCCGCCCGCCAGCGGGGCGCCCGCCACAAGGCGGGCCGACAGGCGATAAGGAGCCTGCGATGTCCGACGAGAACACCGGCACCCCGGCACCCCACCAGGTGCCCCACGGCCACACGCCCGCCGCCGGTCACGGCGCGCCGGTCCCGCCGGCCGAGCCGCACCCCTCCCGCTGGGGCCGGGTGGACGACGAGGGCAACGTCTACGTCCGGACCGCGGACGGGGAACGCGCCGTCGGCGTGTGGCAGGCCGGCTCGCCGGAGGAGGGGCTGCTGCACTACGCGCGGCGCTTCGACGACCTGCGCACCGAGGTCGAGCTGCTCGGCACCCGGCTGTCGTCCGGCGCGGGCGACCCGAAGCACGCGCTCGCCACCGCGACGCAGCTGCGGGAGAGCCTGCCGACGGCGGCGGTGGTCGGCGACCTCGCGGCGCTGTCGGCGCGGATCGACCAGATCGTCGCGCACGCCGAAACCGCGCTGGCGGCGGCGAAGCAGGAGCGCGAGGAGGCCCGCGCGGCCGCGGTCGGGCGCAAGCAGGCTCTGGCCGAAGAAGCCGAGAAGATCGCCGCCGAGTCGGTGCAGTGGAAGGCCGCGGGCGACCGGCTGCGCGCGATCCTCGACGAGTGGAAGACGATCAAGGGCGTCGACCGCAAGACCGATGACGAGCTCTGGAAGCGCTTCTCCAAGGCGCGGGAGGCGTTCAACCGGCGCCGCGGCTCGCACTTCGCCGAGCTGGACAAGCAGCGCGCGGCGGCCAAGGCCCGCAAGGAGGAGCTGATCGCGGAGGCCGAGGCGCTCGCCGACTCGACCGACTGGGGCCCGACCGCGGGGCGCTACAAGGAGCTCATGACGGAGTGGAAGGCCGCGGGGCGGGCGCCCAAGGAGGCCGACGACGCGTTGTGGCAGCGCTTCCGCGCGGCGCAGGACGCGTTCTTCTCCCGCCGCTCGGCGACGTTCTCCGAGCGGGACGCCGAGTTCGCCGCGAACGCCACGCGCAAGGAGGAGCTGCTCGCCGAGGCCGAGAAGATCGACCCGGGCGCCAACCTCGACGCGGCGAAGGCGCAGCTGCGGCGCATCCAGGAGCAGTGGGACGAGATCGGCAAGGTGCCGCGGGAGCGGATCCGCGAGCTGGACGGCCGGCTCAAGGCGGTGCAGGACCGGATCCGCGAGGTCGAGGACAGCCAGTGGCGCCGCAGCGACCCGGAGGCCCAGGCGCGGGCCGCGCAGTTCCGCGAGCGGGTCGAGCAGTTCGAGGCGCAGGCCGCGAAGGCCCGCGCCGCCGGCGACGAGCGACGCGCCAAGAAGGCCGAGGAGCAGGCGGCCCAGTGGCGCGAGTGGATGCAGGCGGCGGAGCAGGCGGTCGCGGACCGCTGAGGTTTCGGTTCGCTGAGGTTTTCGGTTTGGGTGGCGGCCCCTTCCCGGTGCGGGGAGGGGCCGCCGTCGTTCAGTGGTCCCGGTAGTACTCGCCGATCGCCGTGAACGCGGCCTTCGGCTCCCACGGCAGCTCGCGTCCGTCGCGGTTCTCGAAGACCTTCACCACCCCGTAGCTGGCCAGGTCCAGGTCCTCCCGCGGGTCGCCGCCGGGGCGGTGCACGTGGTCGTACAGCGCGAAGGTGAACACGAACGCGCTGTCCACGCCCGCGGAGTCGAACGTCTCCAGCAGTTCGCGCACGTACGCGGCCTGCCCCTGCTCGTCGCGCTCGTACTCGCCGTTCAGCCGGACCGGGCCGCGGTCCTCGTCGTACTCCACCGCGTCGAGCGCGCTCGCCCCCAGGTCGCCCGCGCCGCGGTAGGTCGCCGAGCCGAACTCGGTGATCGCGACGGGCTTGCCCTGCCCGACGAGGGCCCGGACCCCGTCGGCGAAGCGGTCGGCGATCTCGGCCGTCCGGTACAGGTCCACCGAGACGAAGTCGAACAGCGCCCAGTCGACGCGCTCCAGTTGCACGGACGCGTAGGTGACCCGGCCACCGAACCGCTCCCGCACGAGGGCGACCGCCTTGGCGAGGAAATCTCCCACCCGGGAACCGAGTTCCGGGATCCGGTCGCGGTTGTCCATCAGGAACGCGATCCGCTCCCGGATGCCGTCGCCGGGCAGGAAACCCTTGTTCATCAGGCTCAGCTCGGCCCCGGCCACGAACACGACCTCGGCTCCCCGCCGTCTGATCCGCTCGGCGCGCTCGGCGCAGTCCGCGAACAGCTTCAGCGTCTCCTCTTCGGTCAGTTCCAACGGGTACGGAGAGAACCAGACCTCCAGCCCCAGCTCGGCCGCGCACGTGGCGGCCACCTCCAGCCGCTCGGGGTCGCCGCCCATGATCCGCACCGCGGTGCAGTGCAGGTCGTCGCGGATGATCCGCAGCTCGCGCTGGACCTCCTCCGGCTCGAACCGGCTCCGCGAGAACTTCCCGTTCTGCAGGAAGCCGGTGTCGTAGCTGATGCCCTTGGCTCGCATGTCCATCTCCTCAAATAGGGTACTGGCCGTACCTTAACACAGATAAGGTACTGTGCGTACCCATGGAGCCGTCCCGGACCCGCAGGCGGGGAGCCGAGCTGGAGGACGCGATCCTCCAGGCGGCGGCGGACGAACTGACCGAGTCCGGGTTCGCCGCGCTGACCATGGACAAGGTCGCCGCACGCGCGGGCACCAACAAGAACGCCCTGTACCGCCGCTGGCCGAACCGGCTGGCCCTCGGGGTCGCCGCCTACCAGCGGCTCACGAGATCCGTGCCGGTGCCGGACAGCGGCAACCTCCGCGACGACGCCCTCGCGCTGCTGCGTGGCGCGAACCGGCACTGGAGCTCGCCGCTCGGCGCGATCCTGCGCGAGCTGATCGCCGCGGCCGGGGGCGCGTCGGAACTCTTGGGACAACTGCAGGGCCCGGCGGAGGACGCGGCCGCGCCGTGGCTGACGATCCTGGAACGGGCCGTCGAACGCGGTGAGGTGTCACCGGCCGCGCTGCACTCCCGCGTCGCCACGGTGGCGATCGTGTTGCTGCGCAACGAGTTCATGGTGCGGGGCGTGCCCACCGCGCCGGACGAGGTGCTGGTCGAGATCGTCGACGAGGTCTACCTGCCGCTGGTGCGGTCGAAGTGACCCTCCAGCACCGCGAGGTCGCGCACGGCGTAGCGGCGGTGCTCGCACTCCTCGTTCATCACGACGCGCAGGCACTTCCCCACCGGCTGCGGCTCCTCGGGGTAGCCGGGCGCGGGTGAGCGGTGGCAGGGCCGGGACAGCTCCTCGTCGGTCAGGCCGTCGACGATCCGCCGCACGAGCGCCATCCGGTCCGCGCGGACTGCCAGTACTTCGTCGAGCGAGGGCCGCGCGCCGGTGTCGACGCCGAGCAGCTTCTCCGGCTCCGGGTAGGACGTCTGGGGCAGGGCCAGCGGGTGGTAGGGCATCGGCTCGTCGAGGATCGTGCGGCTCACCCAGGCATCGGTCGCGAACACCAGGTGCCGCAGGGTTTCCACGAACGACCACTCGCCGTCGACGCGTTCGTGCAGCGCTTGCTCCGGCAGCCGGCGCGCGCGGGCGACGGTGTCCGCCCACAGCGATTCGAGGGTGGCCCACCCGGCGCGGAAGTCCGCGGGGCCGTCCATCGCCCGCAGCTGGGTCCGCTCGGGGTGGCGGCGGTCGAGCTCGGCCTCCACGTAGTCCGTCACGTCCACGTCGTTGACCGCGAACCGCGCCAGGTCGCCCGAGATGGACACGTCCCACAGGCGCGAGTCGACGATCTTCAGGCGGGTCAGGTCGCAGGCGCGGAAGGTGGAGCCGGTGAGGTCGGTGTCGGCGATGTCCACCCGGTCATGATTGCGCTGTCCGGTGCCGCAGCGCCACGCCCGCGCCGGTCAGGAACGCCAGCGCCGCCGCGCACCCGAGGATCACCGGGGGTGTCGTGACCTGCGTGAGCAGCGCGAACACGTACGGCGCGCAGAAGCCGACGTAGGTCAGCGCCCACCACACCGAGGCCAGGCGGGCCAGGCCCTCGGGCGGGGCGATGCGGGCGATCTCGGTGAGGCCGAAGGTGACGCACAGCCCGTACCCGCAGCCGAGTGCCGCGTCGGCCAGCAACGCGACGGCGGGTTGCGCGGACACAGCGGCGGCGAGGCCGAGGAGCATCCCGGTGCCGGTCGCGGCGAGCCCGATCAGCGCGGGCAGCAGGATCGCGCGTGCGGCGAGCCTTCTGCCGACCGGCTGGATCAGCAGCCCGCCCCCCAGCACGACGGCGATCGCGACGCCCGCGAAGACCGTCTCGGCGTCGCCGAGGCGCGACTCCACCAGCGACGGCAGCACGGCGAACCCGGTCGCGGGCGCGGCGAACACCCACGGCGCCACCGGGACGACCATCCGCCGGAAGCGCGGGTCGCGGATGCCGGTCACGCGCTTGCCGGGCTGCGTCCGGGGCGCGGTCTCGGGCACCTTGAGGGCCGCGACGAGGACGACCGCGGACAGCGCGAGGTGCGGCAGGTAGGCGACGTCCAGCGGCGCCCACTGCGCGATCAGCGCCGCGACCAGCCCGCCGATCCCGAAACCGGCGGAGAGGAACAGGCTGGCCCGGCGCGCCCCGGTCCCCTCGACCGCGTCGTCGTGCGGCGGGTGGGAGAGCTCCTTGACCCAGGCACTGCCCGCCGCGAGGACCGCCCCCATGGCGAACCCTGAGGCGAAGCGCCCCACGCCCAGCCACGGCACGCCCACTTCGCCGAGCAGCAACGCGCCGGTCGCGAGCACCGAGAGGACGACCGCGCCGAGCACCACGGGCCGCCGACCGTAGCGGTCCGCGCCGGGGCCACCGAGCAGCAGACCGGGCACGAGGCCGAGGACGTAGATCGCGAAGAGACCGGTCACGGTCGGCGCGGAGAGCCCCATCTCACGCCGGTAGGCCCCGAGCAGCGGCGAGAACTGGTTGGCGCCCCACCCCACGGCGGTGATCAACCAGGCGGCCCGCGGCCAGGCCCGCCAGGTCGCGGGCCGCACGGCACACTCCGTCATACCCCGGTTCTAACCCGCACCGCTTCGGAGGGAGCGGGGTGTTCACGATTTCCGAACGGTTCTGCGGGGGCCGGGCGGCCTGGTGGCTGCTGCGGGTGGCCGCTGCGGGCGCCGCTTCGGGGCGGGCGAAGCGGTGGCTACCACCCACAGCGCGTGGCGGCGGGCAGCGCGTGCCTGCGGTAGCGCATGGCGACCGCACGCAGCACGTGCGGGCCGCGCGTGGCGAGGGGCAGCGGGTGGTGAGGGCTAGATGAGTAAGTCCTAACCCTGGGTGGTGTGTGGAGATGGGTGAAGGGTGTTCAAGATCAGTTTGTGAGGACCGACCTGAACACCCTTCTGA
>NZ_JBEXTZ010000156.1:0-13638 GCF_040614195.1 Amycolatopsis sp. NPDC006125 | reverse complement strand
TCGGTTGCCGAGCCACCGGGTCAAGGCACGCTTTCCCGCCTTGACGCGGTGTCTCGGCAACCGAACACTGAAAGATCGGGTTCGGGAGGGCTCAATCGGGGCGTAGCGAAGCGAAGCCGGCGATTGAGAAACCCGCGTAGCGCCTACCGCCGAGCAGCCACAGCCGAAGCCAACCGATCCAACAGCTCCCCCGTGCTGCGCCAACCCAGGCACGCATCGGTGATCGACTGCCCGTACGTCAGCTCGTCAGCGCGCCCCAGCACGAGATCCTGCCGCCCGGCCTCGAGGAAACTCTCCAGCATGATCCCGGCGATCCCGCGCTCGCCGGCGGCGATCCGGTCCGCGATCTCCCCGGCCACCACGCCCTGGCGGACGTGGTCCTTGCCGCTGTTGCCGTGGCTCGCGTCGATGATCACCCGCTCCGGCAGCCCGGCCTTCGCCTGCCGCGCGAGCGTGTCGGCCACCGTCGCCGCGTCGTAGTTCGGGCCTGCGGAACCGCCGCGCAGGATGACGTGGCAGTCGGGGTTGCCCGCGGTGGTGAACAGCGCGGCCAGGCCGTCGTTGTTGATGCCCGCGAACACGTGGCTCGCCGCCGCGGCGCGGGTCGCGTCCACCGCCACCTGCACGTCGCCCTCGGTGGAGTTCTTGATCCCCACCGGCATGGACAGCGCGCTGCACAGCTGGCGGTGCACCTGGCTGGCCGCGGTCCGCGCGCCGATGGACCCCCAGCTCACGGTGTCGGCGATGAACTGCGGCGTGATCGGGTCCAGGAACTCGCACCCGACCGGCAGCCCCAGCGCGGAGATGTCCAGCAGCAGCTTGCGCGCCATCCGCAGGCCCTTGTTGACGGCGTAGCTGCCGTCCAGGTCCGGGTCGTTGATGAGGCCCTTCCAGCCCAGCGTGGTGCGCGGCTTTTCGAAGTACACCCGCATGATCACGTGCAGCTCGTCGCGCAGACCGGCGGCGTGCTCGGCCAGCCGGTGGGCGTAGTCGAGGGCGGCCGCGGGGTCGTGCACCGAGCACGGGCCGACGACCACGATGAGGCGGTCGTCGTCGCCGCCCAGGATGTCGACGGCCGACGACCGGCCCTGCGCGACGGTCTTGGCGATCGCCGCGTCCACCGGCAGCTCCTGCCGCAGCAGGGCGGGGGAGATCAGCGGGCTGACGCCGAGCGTGCGCTGGTTGTCGAGGCCTTCGGTGACGTCCGCGGGGCCTGCGCTGAGTGTCGAGGCGCTGGGAGACATGTGCGGGGGTTCCTTTCGGTGACCGGCCCGCGCGAGTCCCTGACGAGCCGGTCGATCATCCGGCTCCAGGGTGGAAGGTCAGCGCGCAGCAAGGCCGCCGGCTGGCCCACCCAGGGCCGGCCCGCTAAACCAGAAATAGCGCTGCACGTCCGACACCCTAGCAGCCCCGCCCGCCGCTTTACCGATCAAGGGTGACTACCGCTACTCTGGCGGTCGCCAGGTGTGACCAGCACAACTTTTCGGAGGTCTGATCAGATGCGTGTCGGCGTGCTGACCGGTGGCGGCGACTGCCCCGGGCTCAACGCGGTCATCCGCGCGGTGGTCCGCAAGGGCATCGAGGCGCACGGGTGGGAGATCGTCGGCTTCCGCTCCGGCTGGCGCGGCCCGCTGACCGGGGACAGCCGTCCGCTCGGTCTCGACGACGTCGAGGAGATCCTGATCCGCGGCGGCACCATCCTCGGCTCCTCGCGGACCAACCCGTACAAGGAGGAGGGCGGCGTCGAGAAGATCCGCGCCGTGCTCGCCGAGCAGGGCGTCGACGCGCTCATCGCGATCGGCGGCGAGGACACCCTCGGCGTCGCGAAGAAGCTCACCGACGACGGCATCGGCGTGGTCGGCGTGCCCAAGACGATCGACAACGACCTCGCGGCCACCGACTACACGTTCGGCTTCGACACCGCGGTGCACATCGCCACCGAGGCGATCGACCGGCTGCGCACCACCGCCGAGTCGCACTACCGCGCGATGGTCGTCGAGGTCATGGGCCGCCACGCGGGCTGGATCGCGCTGCACGCCGGCCTGGCCGGTGGCGCCAACGTCATCCTGGTCCCGGAGCGGCCGTTCTCCGTCGAGCAGGTCGTCGAGTGGGTCGAGCGCCGCTTCGAGAAGATGTACGCGCCGATCATCGTCGTCGCCGAGGGCGCGGTGCCGGAGGGCGGCGCCGAGGTGCTCCGGACCGGGGAGAAGGACGCGTTCGGTCACGTCCAGCTCGGCGGCGTCGGCACCTGGCTGGCCGACGAGATCGCGAAGCGCACCGGCAAGGAGTCGCGCGCGGTCGTGCTCGGGCACACCCAGCGCGGCGGCACGCCGACGGCCTACGACCGCGTCCTCGCGACCCGCTTCGGCCTGCACGCCGTGGACGCGGTCGCGGACGGCGACTTCGGCACGATGGTCGCGCTGCGCGGCACCGACATCGTCCGGGTCAAGCTCGCCGAGGCGACGGCGGAGCTGAAGACGGTGCCGCCGGAGCGCTACGAGGAGGCCGAGGTCTTCTTCGGCTGAGATTGCGAGGGGCGCAACGGAACCGCCGTTGCGCCCCTACTTTCGTCGTACAGATTGGTCTGAACCATTGTCCGAGTGGTCCAGTCCTCTTACCGTGCGGATGTCCCCTTCGGCTCCCAGGGAGGCATCATGCGCAGACTCGCTCTCGCGTTCGGCGGCTTGTTCGCCGCGCTCCTCATGACGGCCACCGCCGCGCCGCCCGCGGCGACCGCGGCGCCCGTCGGCAAACTGCTCGGTTACTTCGCCGAGTGGGGCGTCTACGACCGGGCGTACTACGTCAAGAACATCCACACCAGCGGGTCGGCGGCCAAGCTGACCCACATCAACTACTCGTTCGGCAACGTGACCAACGGGCAGTGCACCGTCGGCGACAGCTACGCCGCCTACGACATGGCCTACACCGCCGCGAACAGCGTGGACGGCGTGGCCGACACGTGGGACGCCGGCGCGCTGCGCGGCAACTTCGGGCAGCTGCGCAAGCTCAAGCAGATGTACCCGAACCTGAAGGTGCTGTGGTCCTTCGGCGGCTGGAACTGGTCCGGCGGGTTCGGCCAGGCCGCGCAGAACCCGGCCGCGTTCGCCGAGTCCTGCTACAACCTGGTCAACGACCCGCGCTGGGCCGGCGTGTTCGACGGCATCGACATCGACTGGGAGTACCCGAACGCCTGCGGCGCCACCTGTGACACCAGTGGCGCCGGCGCGTTCACGAACCTGATGTCGGCGCTGCGGTCGAAGTTCGGCGGCAAGCTGGTGACCGCCGCGATCACCGCGGACGGCTCGTCCGGCGGCAAGATCGACGCGGCGGACTACGGCGGCGCGGCGCGCTACGTCGACTGGTACAACGTGATGACCTACGACTACTTCGGCGGCTTCAGCCCGGCCGGACCGACCGCGCCGCACTCGCCGCTGACCTCCTACGACGGCATCCCGGCCGCGGGCTTCTACTCCGACGCGGCGATCCAGAAGCTCAAGTCGAAGGGCGTCCCGGCGAGCAAGCTGCTGCTGGGGATCGGGTTCTACGGCCGCGGCTGGACCGGCGTCACGCAGGCCACCCCGGGCGGCACCGCGACCGGACCCGCGCCGGGCAAGTACGAGCAGGGCATCGAGGACTACAAGATCCTCAAGACGCGCTGCCCGTCGACCGGCACGATCGCGGGCACCGCGTACGCCAAGTGCGGCTCGGAGTGGTGGAGCTACGACACCCCGGCGACCATCACCGGGAAGATGAGCTACGCCAAGAGCCAGGGCCTCGGCGGCGCGTTCTTCTGGGAACTGTCCGGCGACACGGCCAACGGGGAACTGATCACCGCGATGAACTCCTAGTCCGTCGGGGAGCCCGCCCGGTGCAGCTCGCCGGGCGGGTTTTCCCGTGCCAGGCGGAAGATCTCGGCGAGCACGCCGGTGTCGAGGTCGGCCAGCCGCTTGAAGCGGATGCAGCTCTTGCCGATCGAGGCCTTCGGCAGCGCGTCGGCGTAGCTCTCGGCGAGGTAGCGGCCGCCGACCACCGCGCTGACGTACAGCGAGATGTAGTTCTTGTTGCTCTTCAGGGCGATCACCGTGGAATCGCCTTCGCGGCCGCTGGCGTAGCGGTAGTGGTAGGGGCCGTAGCCGAGCATCCCGAACGCCGTCGTCGGCGCCAGCTCGGGCACCGTGTCCCGGATCAGCTCGTGCAGCGCCCGGATGTCGCTCCGGCGCGGCTCGTCGAGCGCGTCGATGTAGCTGTCAGGCGTGTCCATCCTGAGGATTATCGTGGCGCGGTGACGAAGTTCGCCGGATTCGGAGAGCACGCCGTCGAGTTCTACGACGGTCTGGAGGCCGACAACTCGAAGCCGTACTGGGAGGACCACGTCGAGGTCTACCGGTCCGACGTGCGTGGCCCGATGGAGGCGCTGCTCGCCGAGCTGACGCCGGAGTTCGGGCCGGGCTTCGGCGAGGGCAAGGTGTTCCGCCCCTACCGCGACGTGCGGTTCTCGCATGACAAGACCCCGTACAAGACCCACTGCGGCGGGGTCGTCGAGCAGGGCCGCGGCGGCGGCGCCTACTACGTGGAGGTGTCGTCGGCGGGGCTGCGCGTCGGCGGCGGCTGCTTCCACCTGCAGTCCGACCAGCTGGCGCGCTACCGGCAGGCGGTCGACACCGAAATCCACGGCAAGGCGCTGGCCGACATCCTGGCCAAACTGCGCCGCGCCGGGTGGACCATCGCCGGTGACGTGATGAAGACGAAGCCCCGCGGCTACCCGGACGACCACCCGCGCCTGGAGCTGCTCAAACACCGCTCGCTGTACGCCGTGAAGTCCTGGGACCCGGACGACACCCTGCACGAACGCGCGTGCCTCGACCGGGTCCGCAAGGCCTGGCGGCAGGTCCGGGCCTTCAACGAGTGGGCCCGCGACCACGTCGGCATCAGCGAGAAGCCGCGCCGCTGATTGAGGGCGCTTCACCGGCTGGGCTCTCTCGCGCGTGCGCTGTGCCGCGCCGCTGACCAAGCCCCCTGCACCGGCGCCGGGGCATGCGCCGGTGAAGCTTCCCTCGGCGGGGCAACGCCGCCCCGTCCAGGCTCCCTTCGCCAGACCCGGGCGCCGCTGACCAAAGCCCCTTCACCGGCGCCGGCGCCGCGCGCATCCTGACCGGATGAGCAACGCCGCCACCTTCCAGCTGGCCGCCGAAGGCCCGGCCGCCTACGAGCGCTACCTGGTCCCCGCGTTCTTCGCCGAGTGTGCCCGGCAGCTCCTCGACCTCGCCGCGCCGCAGCCGAATGACCAGGTTCTCGACGTCGCCTGCGGCACCGGCGTCGTCGCCCGCGCCGCGGAGCCGCTCGCCGCCGCGGTGACCGGTGTCGACCTCAACGAAGGCATGCTCGCCGTCGCCCGGTCCAAGCCCTCCGGCGTTCGCTGGCTGCACGGTGACGCCACCCGGCTCGACCTCCCGGACCACAGCTTCGACCTGGTCACCTGCCAGCAGGGCCTGCAGTTCCTGCCCGACCGCGCCGCCGCCGTGCGCGAGTGGCGGCGGGTCCTCAAGCCGGGCGGCCGGATCACCGTCGCGATGTGGCGCGACGCCCGCTTCCACCCCCAGTTCGCCGCCCTGTCCCGCGCGTTCGAGGACCACCTCGGCCCCGAAGCCGGCGCCGCCCTGCGCGCGCCCTTCGCGGGTCCCCAGCCCAGGGAGCTGCGCGCGCTGTTCACCGACGCCGGCTTCACCTCCGCCCGCCTGCGCATCGGGCTCGTGCCGGTCCGCTTCGGCTCGGTCGCCGAGATGGTCGAGCACGAGGCGAGCGCCACACCCGCCGCACCGGCCTTCGCCGCCGCGGCCGAGGAGACCCGTATCACCATCGTGGGTGAACTAGCCGCTGAACTCACCGATTGGGTGGACGACGACGGTCTGACCTTTCCGTTGGTGACCTGGCTGGTGAACGTTTCCTGAACCGTTCGAGAGATCGGTACAGACGTGCGCGGCACAAGCGACTACGCTATTGGGACGTGAGCCGACGCGCGAAGATCGTTTGTACTATGGGCCCCGCGACCGCGACCGCGGACAAGGTGCGAGCCCTTGTCGACGCCGGGATGGACGTGGCGCGGCTGAACTTCAGCCACGGCAGCCACGGCGACCACAAGCAGGTGTACGACCTGATCCGGGAGGCCGCGGCCGAAACCGGGCGCGCGGTCGGCATCCTCGCCGACCTGCAGGGCCCGAAGATCCGGCTCGGCACCTTCGCGGGCGGCCCGGTCGAATGGCGCACCGGTGACGTCGTGCGCATCACCGTGGAGGACGTCGCCGGCACCCACGACCGGGTCTCGACCACCTACAAGGGCCTGGCCAAGGACGCCAAGCCGGGCGACCGCCTGCTCGTCGACGACGGCAAGGTGGGCCTGGTCGTCAAGGGCGTCGAGGGCCCGGACGTGGTGTGCGAGGTCACCGAGGGCGGCCCGGTCAGCAACAACAAGGGCGTCTCGCTGCCCGGCATGGACGTCTCCGTGCCCGCCCTGTCCGACAAGGACATCGAGGACCTGGAGTTCGCGCTCGAACTGGGCGCCGACTTCATCGCGCTGTCCTTCGTCCGCTCCCCGGCCGACATCGACCTGGTCCACCAGGTGATGGACCGCGTCGGCAAGGGCCGCCGCCCGGTCATCGCCAAGCTGGAGAAGCCCGAGGCAGTGTACAACCTCGAAGCCATCGTGCTGGCCTTCGACGGTGTCATGGTCGCCCGCGGTGACCTGGGCGTCGAGCTGCCGCTGGAGCAGGTGCCGCTGGTCCAGAAGCGCGCCATCCAGATCGCCCGCGAGAACGCCAAGCCGGTCATCGTCGCGACCCAGATGCTCGACTCGATGATCAACAACTCGCGCCCGACCCGCGCCGAGGCCTCCGACGTGGCCAACGCGGTGCTCGACGGCGCGGACGCGGTCATGCTCTCCGGCGAGACCAGCGTGGGCCGCTACCCGATCGAGACCGTGCAGACGATGTCCCGGATCGTGGAGGCCGTCGAGGCCGACACCCCGGCCGTGCCGCCGCTGTCGCACGTGCCGCGCACCAAGCGGGGCGTCATCTCCTACGCGGCGAAGGACATCGGCGAGCGGCTCAACGCCAAGGCGCTGGTCGCGTTCACGCAGTCCGGCGACACGGTCCGCCGCCTCGCCCGGCTGCACACGCGGCTGCCGCTGCTGGCGTTCACGCCGGAGGAGAGCGTGCGCAGCCAGCTGGCGCTGACCTGGGGCACCCACACCGAGCTGGTGCCGTCGGTGGACTCGACCGACCGGATGATCAAGCAGGTCGACCGCGCGATGCTGGAGACGGGCCGTTACCAGGCCGGCGACCTGGTCGTCATCGTGGCCGGCTCCCCGCCGGGCACCGTCGGGTCGACCAACCTGATCCGCGTGCACAAGCTCGGTGAGGACGACCACGCCTGAGGGGCGCCCCGTAGGCTTCTCCGCATGACTGAGCTGGCTCGGGACGCCGCGGCGGGACTGGACGTCCAGGAAGGCGCCGGCGGGCAGGCCGTTCTCGACAACCTCGTCGCGCTGCTCGACCTGGAGCGCATCGAGGAGGACATCTTCCGCGGGGTCAGCCCGCCGCACTCGCCGGTGCGGGTGTTCGGCGGGCAGGTCGCCGGGCAGGCGCTGGTCGCCGCCGGGCGCACCGTGCCGCCGGAGCGGCGGGTGCACTCGCTGCACGCGTACTTCATCCGCGGCGGCGACCCGAGGGTGCCGATCGTGTACGAGGTCGACCGCATCCGCGACGGCCGGTCGTTCACCACCCGCCGCGTGGTGGCGGTCCAGCACGGCAAGGCGATCTTCGCGTTGTCCGCGTCGTTCCAGAAGTCGGAGCCGGGGCTGGAGCACGCGGACGTGATGCCGGAGGTGCCGGACCCGGAGACGCTGCCGACGTACGCCGAGCGGCTCGCCGAGTTCCCGCAGGCGCTGCCGGACGTGCGCAAACGCCCGCGCCCGATCGACATCCGGTACGTCAACGACCCGCCGTGGGTGACCAGGCAGACCGGCGAACGCCCTGGCCGCAACCAGGTGTGGATGCGCGCGGACGGCGTGCTGCCGGACGACCAGCTGCTGCACGTGTGCGTCCTGACCTACGCCTCGGACATGACGCTGCTCGACTCTCCGCTGGCCCGGCACGGCGTGTACTGGGACCTGGACCGCGTGCTCGGCGCCAGCCTGGACCACGCGCTGTGGTTCCACCGGCCCTTCCGCGCCGACGAGTGGTTCCTGTACGACACGGAGTCGCCGTCGGCGTCCGGCGGGCGCGGGCTCGCCACCGGCCGCTTCTTCAGCAGGGACGGGAAACTGCTGGCGACGGTGGTGCAGGAGGGACTGCTGAGGGTGCTGCCACCGGACGGCCAGAACGCGCGGCAGGACTGAGGTTCCGCGTCCGGCCGCGGGGGTGTGGCGGGCCCTCAGCCGAGCGGGCTGAGGGAAGCCGTCCGCCTGCGCCGCAGGTGCTTGGTCCGCGGCCGCACCACGTCCTCGATCCCCGGGCCGAGGCTGAGCTGCGCGGCCAGGTAGGCGCGGCACGGCGTCCGGCCGCGGCGCCGGAACAACAGCCGGGACATGCGGCTGCGGCAGACCGGGCAGTGCCCGCGCGCGTCCGGCGCGTGCGTGGCGAGCGTGGCGCGCAGGGCTTCCACCAGCAGCGGGATCTCTCTGGCGGCGAGGTCGGCGGCCTGCTCGCGGTCGGCGAGATCGACCGATCGGGCGAGATCGTCCAGCCGGCGCTGCACGGACGTCTGCAGTGGACCGACGATGGTGTCGCGGTCGAGCACGCCGCCTCCTGGGGAAGTTCAGTTCGCGCGAGCGAGATTACCCCGGCATTATGCAATTTGCAGACCGCTAATCGCGGAAGATACCTCAACGGGGTGAGCCGGAGGGGCCGGGTTTTCGGATTCTGCTGGTTAGATGGAGCGGGTTGTCCACGAGCCGCCGGGGGGAATGCGCGGGCCGGAGTGGAGGAGCGGACATGAGTCGCGGTCAGGGTCCTACGATTCGCCGTCGCAGGCTGGCGAGCGAGCTGCGCAGGCTGCGCGAGGCCGCCGACCTCACGATCGACGAGGTCGCCGAGAAGCTGGAGTGCTCCGCGTCGAAGATCAGCCGCATCGAGACCGGCCACGTCGGTGTCACCCCGCGCGACGCCCGCGACATGCTGGAGCTGTACGGCATGACCGGCGACGAGCGGGAAGCGCTCGTCCAGCTCGCCCGCGAGGCCCGCAAACCGGGCTGGTGGCAGGCCTACAAGGAGGTCTTCACCGGCACCTTCGTCGGGCTGGAGGCCGACGCCAGCTCGCTGCGGGCGTTCCAGGCGCTGCTCGTGCCCGGCCTGCTGCAGACCGAGCCGTACGCGCGGGCCGTCATCCGCGCGATGCGCCCGGACGCCGACGAATCCGACATCCAGCGTCGCGTCGCCGCGCGCACGGCCCGCCAGCAGCTGCTGACCGACCCGAACCCGCCGGAGTACTGGGCCGTCATCGACGAGGCGGTCCTGCACCGCGTGGTCGGCGGGCCGGAGGTGATGGCGCACCAGGCCGAACGGCTGCTGACCGTCGCGCAGCTGCCGCACGTCACCATCCAGGTCGTTCCCTTCGGCGCGGGCGCCCACCCGGGCATGGAAGGCCCGTTCCTGATCCTCGGATTCCCGGAGCAGGCCGACCCCGATGTGGTGTACGTGGACAGCACTTCGGGTGGTTTTTTCCTCGAGCTGCCCCCCGATGTGCGCCGCTATATCCTCATGTTCGATCATTTGCGTGCGACGGCTCTGAAACCGGACGACTCGGTCGAGGTGATCGCCGCGGCCGCCGAACGTTTTTCCGGATAACGGTTGCCGGGTGAGCCGTACCAACGTGTGCCTGGGAAGTGAGGAGCGGGGAGAAATGTCCCATGTGGAGCCGTTTGCCCCGGTGTGGCGCAAGAGCAGCCACAGCGGCGGCGGGAACGACTGCGTCGAGGTCGCGATGATCGCCGGGGGAGTCGGCGTGCGTGATTCCAAGAACCCGGCCGCGGGTGAGCTGCACGTGTCCGCCGAGAGCTGGCGCGGGCTGCTCCGCGCCGTGGGTGCGCTCGACCGCGCCTGAGGTAAGCCGAACGGACGACCCCTTACACCGCCGAGCAGGGGACTGAGGCGGGGTAAGGGGTCGTTTCGCGTCCGGGTCGGGGTGATCGTCCGATGCCGGGGGCCTGCCCTCAGGACGACTCTGAGGTTCACAAGGGGAACTGGAAGAGCCGGAAGAGGGAACTCCCGATGCGAAACGAGATCATGTACGACGCGGTCATGGCCGAGGTGGCCTACCGGCGCGAGCAGCTGGAGAAGGCGAGCCGTCCCGGCCGCCGCTGGTTCGGGCGCGCCAAGACCGAGGTCCGGGTGCCGGAGCAGCGCCGTCCGAGCACCGTCGAGCTGGCCCGCGCCCGGTAAGGGCCGGGCGTGGTTTCGCCCACGACGAAAAGGGTGCCGGGATTGTCGGTGGGGTGCGACAGAATGGTGCTCGTGCCCCGCCTAGGTTCCGGAATCCCACTGGTCGCCCGCGCCGACGAGATGCGACGGCTGCGTGCTGCCTTCACCGCTGCCGAGCGGGGTGAGGCCGGCGCGGTCCTCGTGTCCGGCGACGCCGGGGTGGGCAAGACCCGGTTGCTGACCGAGCTGTCCGAGCACGCCTCCTCCCGCGGCGCGCTCGTGCTCTCCGGGCGGTGCCTGGACGTCCGGGAGGGCGGTCTGCCCTACCTGCCGTTCGCCGAGGCGCTCGCGCCGCTGAGCCTGGACGACGATCCCGTGGTCGCCGAGGCGGTCCGGGTCCGGCCTGCGCTCGCGCGGTTGCTGCCGCAGGGCGGCGCGATGCCGCCGTCCCCGGCGGGCGAGCACCTGGTGCCGGACACGTCCGGCGAGCGGGACGTGCCGTACCGGGTCCGCCCCGAGCAGGACCTCGGGCAGCTGCAGCTGTTCGACGCGGTGCTGGGCGTCCTGACGCAGGTCGCCGCGCACCGGCCGGTGGTGCTGGTGCTGGAGGACCTGCACTGGGCCGACTCGTCCAGCCGGAACCTGCTGTCGTTCCTGCTCAACCGCCTGCGGGGGCAGCGGTTGCTGGTGGTCGGCAGCTACCGGGAGGAGGACGTGCACCGGCGGCACCCGCTCCGCGCGATGCTGGTGGAGCTGGTCCGCCTGCCGGTGGTCACGCACGTCGAGCTGCGGCCGTTCGGCACGGCGGAGGCGCGGGCGTTCGTCGAGGCGCTTGCCGACGGGCCGGTGACGCCGGAGATCGTCGCCTGGGTCGCCGAGCGGTCGGAGGGCAACCCGTTCTTCGCCGAGGAGCTGATGGCCGCCGGCGTCGAGTGCGAGGACCTGCCCGCGGGGCTGGCCGAGGTGCTGCTGTCCCGGCTGGAACGGCTGTCGCCGGAGGCGCGGCGGGTGGTCCGGACGATCTCGGCGGCGGGCGATTCGGTGGCGCACACGGCGCTGGCCGAGGTCACCGGGCTGGACGAGCTGGAGCTGGACGAGGCGCTGCGCGAGGCGGTGCACCACCACGTGCTGGTCATCGAGCGGGGCGCCTACACGTTCCGGCACGCGCTGCTGCAGGAAGCGGTGTACGCGGACCTCCTACCGGGGGAGCGGGTCCGCATGCACGCCGCCTACGCCGAGCGGATCCGCCGCACGCCGCAGGGCCGCGGCCACGACGCGAAGCTGGCCTACCACAGCCTGCGCAGCCGGGACCTGAAGGCGGCGCTGCCCGCGTTGCTGCGCGCCGCCGAGGAGGCCGAGCGGCTGGGGGCGCCGGGCGCGGCGTTGCGGCACATCGAGCAGGCGCTGGAGATCTGGGACGCGGTGCCGGAGGCCGACCGTCCCGAGGGTGTCGACGAGCTGAAGCTGTTGCAGGAGGCGTCCTACTTCGCGGCCACCTCGGGTGAGCCGGAGCGGGCGATCGCCTACGGCCGGTCCTCGGTGCACAACCTGCGGCCCGGTGTGCCCCCCGAGAAGGCGGCGAAGGTGTGGCGGCGGCTGGCCGAGGTGCTGCTCAACGCCGAAGGCACGCTGCACGAGGCCCTCGACGCGATCAACAAGGCGTGGGACCTGGTCTCCGACGGCGAGCCGAGCAAGACGCGGGCGTGGGTGCTGGCCACCCGGGCCGCGATCCTGCGCAACGCGGGGCAGTACGAGGACTCGCGCTGGAACGCGCACACGGCGGTCGCGGACGCGCGGGCCGTCGGCAACACCGGCGCGGAGGCCGCCGCGCTCGTGACGCTGGGCGCGCTGGACGACGCCGCGGGCGAGCCGGAGGAGGCCAGGGCCCGCCTGGAGGAGGCGGAGCGCAAGGCGCTGGACTCGGGGTCGCTGAACGTCGCCTTGCGGGCGGTCTGCTTCCTGGCGTTCAGCTACGAGGACCTGGGCGAGTACGGCCCGGCGATGGACATCTACCGTCGTGGCATCGAGCGGGCGGAGCAGACCGGGCTGACGTGGAGCATCTACGGCTTGGAGATGCGTGCGCGGCACCTGACGTTGCGGTACCTCAGCGGCGACTGGCCGGCGATGGCGAGCACGAACGCGCCGGCGCGGGGCGTGTCGAGTGTGCTGGCGGCGCGGATGACGTCGTCGTGGCTGCCGTTCGCGGTCGCGCGGGGCCGGGTGGACACGGCGCAGAAGTACCTGGGGGAGTTGCGGCCGCACTGGCGGGCGGAGCCGTTGACGGCGATCGTGAGCGGCGCGACGGGCGCCGAACTGTCGATGTGGCAGGGCGAGTACGAGCAGGCGATCGCGTGGGTGCGGAAGGTCATCGAGTTCCTGTTGTCGTTCGACGAGGGGTACCTGCTCGCCACCGTCCGCCTCGGCGCACTGGGGGTCGAGGCGGCCGCCGCGTGGTCGGCGAGCGCGCGGAAGCGCGGTGATCACGGCGTGGCCGAGCAGGCGGTAGCGGCGGGCCGGAAGCTGATCGAGCACGTCCGGTACGCGGGCGCGAACGGCAAGCCGCGGGCGCAGACGCTCGGCCCGGAGGGGCGGGCGTGGCTGGCACGGGCCGAAGCCTCCGCGAGCGGCCTGGAAGGCCCAGCGGACCCCGCACTGTGGGCGGCGGCCGTCGCCGCATTCGACTACGGCGCGGTTTACGAGCAGGCGATCTGCCGGTGGCACCACGCCGAAGCGCTGTTGTCCACCCAGGGCGACGCGGGTCTGGCCGCGAAGGAGTTGCTGGCCGCGCACGACGTCGCCGACACCCTGAGGGCAGTACCCCTCCGCGACGCGGTCCGCGAGGTCGCCCGGCGCGCCCGCATCGAAATCCCGGGCGTGGAGCCACAACCAGCCCCGCGCCCCACCGTCGACCCGCTGACGGACCGCGAACGTGCCGTGCTGGAACGAGTGGCGCTGGGCCGCACGAACAAACAGGTCGGCGAAGAGCTTTTCATCAGCGAGAAAACGGTGAGCGTCCACCTGTCACGAGTGATGGCGAAACTAGGCGCCAACCGAAGAGCCGAAGCAGTAGCCATCGCCTACGACAAGGGCCTACTAACCTGACGGCGCACAGCGCCGTGCAGTGAACATAACCCGAGCTGGGTGGTCATCCCGTCGCCTGACACGCAACGATCACCTTGAGCCAGGGCCGCAACCCAGGCCGCCAACCGGCAGCCGAACATGCCAA
>NZ_JBEXTZ010000155.1:0-13656 GCF_040614195.1 Amycolatopsis sp. NPDC006125 | reverse complement strand
CGCCAACCGGCAGCCGAACATGCCAACCTTGCGGCCCTGGCTCAAGGTGATATGCACAAACCGGAAGGCGACGGGATGACCACCCGGCGACCACCTCGCCAAGGCAAGACGAGGCACCCAACCCCTGGTCATCCCGGAGCCTGCCCGTCCGGCGAGGACATCCCTTGATCTTTAAAGGCGCCATCCGGCCCAACCATCACCCCTGCCGCGCAGGCCGAACGACCAACTCCCCGATCTCCACGTCCTCCGGCTGCTCGATCGCGAACGCGACCGCCCGCGCCACGGCCTCAGGGTCGATCCCCAGCTCGGCCATGGCCTGCCGCGCAGCCTCCCGCTGGTCCGGATCGGCGACGTTGTCGACGAGCTCCGTCCGCACGTACCCCGGTGAAATCGCGGTCGTCCGCACCACTCCGTCGGTCGACTCCTGCCGCAACGCCTCCAGCACCGTGCGCACCGCGTTCTTGGTGCCCGCGTACACCGCCTGTGTCGGCACGATCTTCAGCCCCGACGTCGACACCGTGGTGACGAAGTGCCCCCGCCCCTGAGCGCGGAAGACCGGCATCGCGGCGGCGATCCCGTACAGGACGCCCCGCACGTTGACGTCGATCATCGCGTCCCAGGCGTCCACCTCCAGGTCGGCCACCGGGGCCAGGCTGGCGATCCCGGCGTTGCTCACCAGCACGTCGAGCCGCCCGAACCGGTCCACGGCCAGCCCCACCAGCTCCGCGAGGTCGCCCCGCCTGGTGACGTCGACCTCCAGCATCTCCGCCCGACCGCCGGCGTCCCGGATCCGCTCCACCAGCGATGCGAGCCGCTCGCCCCGCCGCGCTCCCAGCACGACCGACGCCCCGCGGTCCGCCAATTCGATGGCCGTCGCCGCTCCGATACCGCTGCTGGCACCGGTGATGGCGACGACCTTGCCGTCCACTCCGCTCATCGCACAACTCCCACTAAGCTGACAACTGTCCGTTTAACTGTACCGGACAGTTGTCCGCTTGAGGAGGTAGTCCCGTGGGAAGCCGTGAGCGCAGGTCGGACGCGGTCGCCAACCGCGACCGCATCGTCCAGGCCGCGCGGGCCGAACTGAGCGGTTCCGAGAGCGGCGAGCTGAAACTGCACGCGGTCGCCAAGGCCGCCGGCGTCGGCCAGGGCACCCTCTACCGGCACTTCCCGACCCGCGAGCACCTGCTGGCCGAGGTGTACCGGCACGAGCTGACCCAGCTCGTGGACGCCGTGGCGCCGCTGCTGGCCGAGCACGCCCCGCTCGAAGCGCTGACGCTCTGGATGCAGCGGCTGATCGAGTACGCGCGGGTCAAGCGCGGCGTGATGGCGGCGATCGAGGCGTCGGCGTGGCAGGACCTCTACGCGGACCAGCACCACCGGCTCGACGACGCGCTCGGCACGGTGCTAGACCGCGGCAAGGCCGCAGGCGAGGTGCGTGCGGAGGTCGACGCCGCGGACGTCATCCTCCTGCTGGGCGCCCTGTCGCGGGTGCCGGAGGCGGAGTGGGACGCGCGGGCGCACAAGATCGTCGCGGTGATCGTCGACGGTCTGCGTCCGCGCTGACGGCCGGCTACTTCCCGGCGAGGTAGTCGTGCAGCGCCTCGCGCCACGGGCGCAGCGGTGTGAGCCCCGCCTGCCGCCACGCCTCGTTGGACAGCACGGAGTACGGCGGCCGCGGCGCGGGCCGGGGGAATTCCGCCGTCGTGCAGGGCTTCACCCGCTCCGGATCGGCGCCGAGTTCCTCGAAGACCGCCCGCGCGAAGCCGTACCAGGTGGTCTCCCCGGAGTTCGTGCAGTGCAGCACCCGCCGCTGGGGCGCACGCCCGCTCACCACCGCCCGGCCCAGGTCCAGCAAGCCCGCGGCCAGATCGGCGGACGAGGTCGGCGACCCACGCTGGTCGTCCACAACGGACACGGTGTCGCGCTCACCTTCCAGGCGGCGCATGGTTTCCACGAAGTTCGCCCCGCCCGCGCCGTACACCCACGCCGTGCGCACCACCCAGGCCCGCGCCCCCGAACCGAGCACGGCGTCCTCACCGGCCGCCTTGGTCCGGCCGTACGCGCTGCGCGGGCCCAGCGGGTCCTCCGGCTCGTAGGGCCGGGACGAGTCGCCGGGGAAGACGTAGTCGGTGGACACGTGGATCAGCGGCACGCGCCGGGACGAACAGGCCGCGGCGAGCACCCGGGCGCCGTCCGCGTTGATCCGGAACGCCCGCTGCTCGTCGGTCTCCGCGGCGTCGACCGCCGTGTAGGCCGCCGCGTTGATCACCAGCGGGCTGCGCCCGGCTTCCGCCGCCTCGGCGGCGAGCGCGTTCACCGCGGCGATCACCGAACCGGCGCTCGTCACGTCCAGTTCGGCCGAGGACGGCGCGACCACGCGCACGTCGGACGAGGCGAGCGCGGACAGGGCGCAGCCGAGCTGCCCCGTTCCACCGGGCACCAGCACACTGAGCATCGTCACTTCCCCACCAGCGCGGCGCGCCGCTTCAACGGCTCCCACCACGCCCGATTGTCGGCGTACCAGCGCACCGTATCCGCCAGACCCGCGTCGAAGGAAACCTTCGGCGCGTATCCGAGCTCGGTGCTGATCTTGGTGATGTCCACGGAGTACCGCCGGTCGTGGCCCTTGCGGTCGGCGACCTGCTCGACTCGCTCCCAGCCGACCCCGACCGCGGCCAGCAGTCGCTCGGTCAGCTCACGGTTGGTCAACTCGGTGCCACCGCCGATGTTGTAGATCTCCCCCGGACGGCCGCCCTCGGCCACCAGCTGGATGCCCGCGCAGTGATCGTCCACGTGCAACCAGTCACGGACGTTCAGCCCGTCGCCGTACAGCGGGACCGTGTGGCCGTCCAACAAGTTGGTAACGAAAAGCGGGATGACCTTCTCCGGGAACTGGTACGGCCCGTAGTTGTTCGAACACCGGGTCACGCACACGGGCAGCCCGTGCGTCCGGAAGTAGGACCGCGCGATGAGATCGGAGGACGCCTTCGACGCCGAGTACGGCGAATTCGGCTCCAGCACGTGGTCTTCCGACCACGATCCGCTCTCGATCGAGCCGTACACCTCGTCCGTCGAGACGTGCACGAACTTGTCCACCCCGGCGTCCAGCGCGGCCTGCAACAGGGTCTGCGTGCCCAGCACGTTGGTCAGCACGAAGTCGGCGGAGCCGAGGATGGAGCGGTCCACATGCGACTCGGCGGCGAAGTGGACGACCAGGCCGACGCCTTGCATGACCTCGGCGACGACCTGCGCATCGGTGATGTCGCCGCGCACGAACCGCAGCCGCGGCGAATCCGCGACCGGCGCGAGGTTCGCTTCGTTGCCCGCGTAGGTGAGCTTGTCGAGCACCACCACCTCGGCGTCGGCCAGCGCCGGGTACGCGCCGGAGAGCACCTGCCGGACGTAGTGCGAGCCGATGAAACCCGCGCCCCCGGTCACCAGGACCCGCATCGCCTTCTCCTCCTCAAGATCGTCACGGACCAGCCCACGACCGCTTCACTCACCCGAACAGTAATCTGGACGCATTCACTCGGGTCGGGGGCTGGGAGGGAGCGAGTGTGACCGACGGGCTTACCACCCGCCTGGACGCCGCGGACGAGGTCACGTGGCCCGCGCGGCCCATCCCGTCTCCCAGACGGCGGCGCAACCGTATCGCGATCGTCGCGCGCCGGGGCGGCAAACTCGTGGTCGCGCTCGTGTCGGTCGCGGTGCTCACCGTCACCTGGTACGGCTGGCAGTTCATCGGCGACCCGAACTCGGGCCTGTCCACCACCCAGGTCTTCGACGACGAGGAGCTGCACGCGGTCCCGCTCGACGGCGCGGTGGACATCCTGCTGGTCGGCATGGACAGCCGCACCGACGCGCAGGGCAACCCGCTGCCGCGCGAGGTGCTGGACATGCTGCACGCCGGCGAGTCCGACGGCGAGAAGCAGACCGACACCATGATCCTCGTGCACATCCCGCAGGACGGGCGCCGCGCGGTGGCGATCTCGTTCCCGCGCGACTCGTGGGTCGAGCTGGCGGGCGGGTTCGGCAAGCACAAGCTCAACGGCGCGTTCGTCTACGCCTACAACGATCGGTTCAAGGAGCTCCAGCAGCAGGGCGCCGACCTGAAGTCAGCCGACGAGCAGGCCAAGGTCGCCGGCCGCAAGAACCTGATCGCCACGCTGGAGACGTTCATCGGCAAGCCGGGCATGATCGACCGCTACGCCGAGGTGAACCTCGCGAGCTTCTACGAGGTGACGAAGGCCCTCGGCGGCGTCGAGGTGTGCCTGAAGGCGCCCGTGCGGGAGCGCAAGTCCGGCGTCGACCTGCCCGCCGGGCGGCAGACCGTGGAAGGCGTGCAGGCGCTGGCGTTCGTGCGGCAGCGCTACGACCTGCCGGGCGGCGACCTGGACCGCATCGGGCGGCAGCAGGCTTTCCTGTCCGGGCTGGCCCGCAAGATGCTCTCCCGCGACGTGCTGGCCAACCCCGGCAAGCTCTCCGACGTGATCACGGCCGTGAAGAAGTCCGTCGTGCTGTCGGACAACTGGGACCTGCCGGAGTTCGCGGCCCAGATGCGCGGGCTCAACGGCGGCAACATCGAGTTCCGCACCATCCCGGTGGTCGGCAACGCGGTCATCGGCGGCGCGGACGTCGTGCGCGTCGACCCGCAGGCCGTGCACGCGTTCGTCGACCAGCTCACGTCCGACGGCAGCGAGCGGACGTCCTCCTCGGTCGCGCCCACGTCGTCGGCGTCCAGCAAGCCGCCCACCTCGAGCCGCCGGGCGAGCTCGTCCGCGGCGCCGCCGCCCAGCTCACCGGCCCTGACCTCGTCCTCCCCCGCGCCGCCGCCCATCACGGCGGGCGACGTGCCCTGTGTGAACTGACGTCCCGGTGCCTTAACCTGGTCCCCAGGGGCTGATGAGGGGGGAGACCACGGGGATGGACGACGACGAGCCGAAACCGACGCCGTTCCCGCGGTCGACGGCCCCGGCCGACGAGCCGCGAGCCGAGCAGGCGCCGCGCCGCCGTCGCCACCCGTTCCGGGCCACCGGGAAGACGCTGATCGCGCTCGTGTCGGTGTTCGCGCTGGCGGCGACCGGGTACGCGTGGGCGACCTACCACGAGGTGCAGGGCAACGTGCACACCACGGACGCCCTCGACCTGCCGGACGACAAGCCGGCGCCGCCCGCGGACGACGGCGCGGACGACATCCTGCTGGTCGGCGCGGACGCCCGGACGGACATGCAGGGCAACGCGCTGCCGCTGCAGGTGCTCAAGACGCTGCGCACCGAGCAGACCAGCGGCGTCAACACCGACACGGTCATCATCGTGCGGCTCCCGAAGAACGGCGCGAAGCCGTACGCGGTGTCGATCCCGCGGGACACCTGGATCGACGTGCCGCGCGGCGGCCAGGGCAAGATCAACTCGGTGTACGGCGTCGCGAAGCAGGCGAAGGCCGACGAGCTGCGGCGCTCGGGCAGGCGCGACGCGGCCGGGGTCGAGCGCGACTCCGACCAGGCCGGGCGGCAGGCGCTGGTGCAGGCCGTGCAGGACTTCACCCAGGTGCGGGTCGACCACTACGCGGAGGTCAACCTGCTCGGGTTCTACCTGATCACCGAGGCCCTCGGCGGCGTCGAGGTGTGCCTGAACCACGCGACCGAGGACAAGGACTCCGGCGCCGACTTCCGGGCCGGGGTGCAGACCGTGTCCGGCGGCGAGGCGTTGTCGTTCGTGCGGCAGCGGAAGAACCTGCCGCGCGGGGACCTGGACCGGATCGTGCGGCAGCAGGCGTTCCTGTCCTCGGCGCTGCACAAGGTGCTGTCGGCCGGGGTGCTGGCGAACCCCGGCACGCTCGGCGAGCTGACCGACGCGCTGCACCGGTCGCTGGTGCTCGACCCGGACTTCGACCTGCTGCAGTTCGCGGACAAGGCCAAGGGCCTGGCGTCCGGGGACGTCACGTTCACGACCATCCCGGTGGTCAGGATCGACGGCCGCAGCCCGGACGGCGAGCAGAGCATCGTGGAGGTCGACCCGGTCGCGGTGCGGCAGTTCTTCGCGGGCCTGGCCGGGCGGAGCGCCGGATCGGGCGGCGGGGCGTCATCGGGCGCGGCCGCGGTGCAGGCGGTGCCGGCCGGCGTGACGTGTGTGAACTGATCACCGGATCGGTGCAACCGAACGGACCGCAGACCGCATGAGTGAGGGCAGAGACGCCGCCACCGGGGTGGCGTCGCCTGCCTAGGAGACTCATGCGCATCCGAACCGTGGTGGCCGGCGCCATCGCCGCAGGCGCGGCACTGCTGGGTGGTTCACTGGCGGTGGCCGCGGCCACCGCCGACACGCCGCAGCCCGTTCCGGCCAGTCCGTCGCCTGCCGCCGGGACCACGCAGCTCACGACCAAGCCGGGCACGCCGGAACCGGCGCCGCCGGCGCCGACCACGCCAGGGGACCTGCCGACGGCCGCTCCGGGGACCGAGCGGCCCACCGCCGCGCCCGTCCCGCCCACGACGAGGCCGGCCCCGGTGACCGAGCAGCCCACCGCCCAGCCGGCCCCGGTGACCGAGCAGCCCACGACCCCGGGCGGCCCGCCGCGGCACACGGCCAAGCCGGCCCCCACGGTGGTCCCGACGGCCGCGCCGTAGGTGAGCCGCTCGTCCGCACCGTGGGACGGCGAGTTCAGCGCGTACTTCGCACGCAGCGTCCGTGCCCTGCGCACCACCGCCTACCTGCTGTGCCGCGACTGGCACCGGGCGGAGGACCTGGCGCAGGCCGCGCTGCTCAAGCTGTACCTCGCCTGGCCGCGGCTGTCCCACCACGACGCGCTGGACGCCTACGCCCGGCGCGTCGTGGTGCGCACCTTCCTCGCGGAGAACCGGCGCGTCCGGTTCCGGCGTGAGCACCTGACGGACGCCCCGCCGGAACCGCTGTCGCCCGAGCCCGACGTGGAGCAGAGCGTCGTCCTGGCCGACGCGCTTGCGGCGGTCCCGCCGAGGCAGCGCGCGGTGCTGGTCCTGCGCTACTTCAACGACCTCTCGGTCGACGAGACCGCCCGGACGCTGCGCTGCTCCGCGGGCACGGTGAAGAGCCAGGCCGCCCGTGGGCTGGCCACCCTCCGGCAGCACCTGCCGGCGTTTCCCATGGAGGGGAGGTGAACATGCGCGACGACGACATCCGGGCCCTGTTCCGCGAGGTCGGTGACGGACCGCCGGTGATCTTCGACGCCGGCGACGTGATCAGCCGGGGGTCGCGGATCCGCGCCCGCAGACGCGCAGCCGCGATCGTGGCGAGCGCCGTGGGCAGCGCCGCGATCGTGGTGGGCGTGGTGGTCGCGGCCTACGGCACCGGACCCGGCGAACCGGTCCGGCCCGCGGACCCGGCGGTGCCGGCCGTCACGCCGAGCACCGTGCCGCCCCCGGCCGTCACGCACCCGACCACGCCGTCACCGGACGCTTCACCTCGCGCGACCACCCGGCCGTGATCGGGGGCGGTCCGGGAGGCAGAATCGGCGGCGTGAGCCTGACCGACGCGTTGTTCCGCCCCCTGCTCGCGCAGCCGGGGAAGCCGCTGATCACCCACTACGACGACGCGGCGGGCACCCGGGTCGAACTGTCGGTGGCGACCACCGCGAACTGGGCGGCGAAGACGGCGAACTGGCTGGTCGAGGAGTTCGACGTGGAGCCGGGCGACCCGGTGGCCGTGGTGCTGCCCGCGCACTGGCAGACGGCGGGCGTGCTGCTGGGCGCGTGGTGGTGCGGCGCGGAGGTGGTCGCGTCGCCGGCCGGGGCGCGGGTGGCGTTCGTGGCGCCGGGCGGTTCGGGCGCGGGGGCCGAGTCGACGGCGGTGGTGGCGCTGGACCCGATGGGCCGCGGGCTGACCGCGCCGGTGCCGGGCGCGCTGGACTACCTCAACGAGGCGCGCGCGTACGGCGACGACTTCAGCCCGATGATCCCGATCGCCGGTGACACCCCGGCGCTCGCCGGGTCCACTGTGGACGAGGTGCTGGCGGAGGCGCGTTCCCGGGCAGGCGCACTGGGTTCCGGCGCGCGCGTGCTGTCCACTGTGGAGTGGAGCGTGCCGGAGGGTGTGCTGGGCGGCCTGCTGACCCCGTTGTCAGCGGGCGCCCACCTGGTGCAAATCTCCAATCCGGACGCGTCGAAGCTGGACGACCGCAGGGCCGCCGAGCGGACGACGGTCGACCTGCTCGCCTAGGCGGTCTGCAGTTCGGCCTTGCGGGCCCGGCGCCGTCCGACGAGCAGGTGGTCGAGCGAGAGGCGCCCGCCGTTGAACCCGAGCGCGAGGGCGGCCGCGCCGAGGACGAGCACGAGTTCGTAGCCGCCCTGGCCGGTCAGGCCCGCGTCGAGGTGCACCCAGAAGATCGCGCCGACCATGTCCACCGCGAACAGCACCCCCAGCACGGGCAGCGCGGCGCCGAGGATGAACGCGACCGCGCCGACGGTCTCGATGACGATGAGGAAGAGCGCGGACAGGGTGGGCAGCGGCACGCCGATGCCGCTCATCATGTTCGTGACCCCGTCCAGGCCGGTGTCCCACTTCTGCAGGCCGTGCGCGAGGAAGACCACACCCACCGCCACCCGGCCGATCAACAAGGTCACGTCCTTGACCCGGTCGTACATCGCAGCTCCCCGTTCTGGTTGAAGTTTCAACTAGCAGGGTCGACGGTACCGGACGCAGGTGAGCAACTTGTGAAAAACCCACATTCTGGACATGAACGCGTGAGCAGGCGCACATGGCGCGACAAGCCGGCCGAGGCGCTCCCAGCACCACGAAAAGGCCACAAAAAAAAACGCGGCGCCCGAGCCAACGCCCGGACGCCGCGCCAAAAACCCCGGGAATCAGCCCTTCAACAGAGCCCGCGCCATCACCATGCGCTGGATCTGGTTCGTGCCCTCGTAGATCTGCGTGATCTTCGCGTCGCGCATCATGCGTTCCACCGGGAAGTCGCGGGTGTAGCCGGCACCGCCGAAGAGCTGCACCGCGTCCGTGGTCACCGACATCGCCACGTCGGACGCGTAGGACTTCGCCGCCGAGGCCATGAAACCGGCACGCGCGTCGCCCCGCTCGGTGGCCGCCGCGGAGGCGTACACCAGGTGGCGGGCGGCCTCGATCTTCGTGCCCATGTCCGCCAGCATGAACTGCACGCCCTGGAACTCACCGATCGCCTTGCCGAACTGCTTGCGCTCCTTCACGTACGCGACCGCCGCGTCCAGAGCGCCCTGCGCGATGCCCAGCGCCTGCGCCCCGATCGTCGGGCGGGTGTGGTCCAGCGTGCGCAGCGCCGTCTTCAGCCCGGTGCCCGGCTCGCCGATGATCCGGTCCGCCGGGATCGTGCAGTTCTCGAAGTAGATCTCCCGCGTCGGCGAACCCTTGATGCCGAGCTTGCGCTCCTTCGGGCCGACCGAGAAGCCCGGGTCGTCCTTGTGCACCACGAACGCCGAAATCCCGTTCGACTTCTTCGGCGCGTCCGGGTCGGTCACCGCCATCACCGTGTACCACGTCGACTCGCCGGCGTTGGTGATCCACGCCTTCGTCCCGTTCAGCACCCAGTGGTCACCGTCCAGCCGGGCCCGCGTGCGCATCGACGCGGTGTCCGAACCGGCCTCCCGCTCCGACAGCCCGTACGAGGCCGTCGCGCCGGCCGCGATCTCCGGCAGCACCAGCTTCTTCAGCTCGTCCGACGCCGACAGGATGATCGGCTGCGTCCCCAGCTTGTTCACCGCCGGGATCAGCGACGCCGACGCGTCGACCCGCGCGACCTCCTCGATCACGATGCACGCCGCGATCGCGTCCGCGCCCTGCCCCTCGTACTCGTCGGGGATGTGCACCGCGTTGAAGCCCGAGGCGTTCAGCGCCCGCAGAGCCTCGACCGGGTACCGCTCCTGTTCGTCCACCTCGGCGGCGTAAGGTGCGATCTCCTTCTCCGCCAGCGCACGCACGGCAGCACGCAGCTCCTCGTGCTCCTCGGCCAGCTGGTAGAGGCCCGGGGTCTCCGACACCTTCGTCACCTTTCCTCGCACGGGTAAGAAGTCCGCCGTCCATGTTAGTAGTCGTTCACCAGCCGGAATTGTGTTCTGGGCCGCACCTTCGCTCTATGGTGGGGTGATGCCGATCACTGCTGCTGGGTCATGGCCGCCCCACTTCCCGAGATCGCTGGAGTACCCCAACGTCCCCGCCGGATCGATCCTGGCCGGCGCCGCGAAGCGCTACGGCGACCGAACCGCGTTCACCCACCACGACCGCTCCCTCACCTACGCCCAGACCTACGGCGCCGCGTGCCGGTTCGCCAACGCGCTCCGGGCCCGGGGCATCGAGCCGGGCGCGACCGTCGCCATCCACCTGCCCAATTGCCTCCCCTACCCGATCGCCTACTACGGGATCCTGCTCGCCGGCGCGACCTTCACCCCGGCGAACCCGCTGCTGCCGCCCGCGGACCTCGCCCACCAGCTCGCCGACTCCGGCGCCGTCGCCGTGGTCACGCTCGGCAAGGTCGCCCCGGTGCTCACCGCGGTGCGCGCACAGACCGCCGTCGAGCTGGTCGTGGTCGTCGCGCCGGACGACCTCGCCGACGACCAGGTGGAGTTCCAGGCGTTCCTCGCCGACCAGCCGGACACCCGCCCCGAGCTGGACATCGACACCCGGACCCACCTCGCGCACCTCTCCTACACCGGCGGCACCACCGGCCGGTCGAAGGGCGTGCGGCTGCCGCACCGCAACGTCGTGGTCAACACGCTGCAGTACGCCTGCTGGGGCACCGGCTCGCTGCCCGCGCTGGACGACGACGGCGACCTCACCCTCGACCAGATCGGCAGCCCGGACGAGTGGCCGACCCGGCTGGGCACCGGCTCGGGCATCAACCTCACGCCGTGGTTCCACGCGATGGGCACGATCGGCGGGCTCAACGTTCCGGTGATGAGCGGCGGGTCGACCACGCTGCACGACCGCTTCGACCCGGTCGCCTACCTCGCCGACGCCGAACGCCTGCGGGTCACCTCGATCGGCGGCGCGCCCGCCCTGTTCGCGGCCCTGCTGGCCAGCCCGGACCTGGCCACGCGCGACCTGTCGAGCGTGCGGGGCATCAGCTCCGGCGCCGCGCCGCTGCCGCACGAGATGCTGAAGGCGCTGGCCGCGCGGTTCCCGGACGCGGTGATCAGCGAGGGCTACGGCCTCACCGAGGTCACCATGGGCGCCACGATCAACCCGGCGTTCCGGTCCGGCCTGCGCAAGCAGGGGTCGGTGGGCGTGCCGGTGTTCGACACCGAGGTCAAGATCGTGCCGCTGGAGGGCGGCGAGGACCCGGTGCCCGAGGGCGAGCAGGGCGAGGTGTGCATCCGCGGGCCGCAGGTGATGGCGGGCTACCACAACCGGCCCGACGAGACCGCCGCCGTGCTGGTGGACGGCTGGCTGCACACCGGCGACATCGGCGTGCTGGACAAGGACGGCTACCTGTCCATTGTGGACCGCAAGAAGGACATGCTGCTGTACAAGGGGTACAACGTATACCCGCGCGAGCTGGAGGAGCTGCTCATCGCGCACCCCGGCGTCGCGGCGGCGGCCGTCGTCGGGCGCAAGCAGGACGACGTCGGCGAGCTGCCGGTGGCCTTCGTCGTGCGGGCGGCGGAGAACGTGACCGAGGCGGAGATCCTGTCCGCGGTCAACGACAACGTCCTGCCCTACAAGCGGATCCGCGAGCTGCGGTTCGTCGAGGAGATTCCGGTGTCGGCGGCGGGCAAGATCCTCAAGCGCGAGTTGCGGCAGCAGCTCTAGAGCACAGGCAGGACCCGGGCGCGGTAGAACTCGATCGCCACGCCCGGGTCCTCCTGCGGGAAGTGCAGGAACGGCGTCACGCCCGCGTCGAGCAGCTTCCGCACCGCGGCGACGTGCACCGCCGGATCGGTGCCCACCGCCCAGCGGCCTGCCACCTCCGCCAGCGGCGTCGCCTGGGCGGCCTCCTGGATCGCCTCCGGGTTGGGCAGGTCGGCCGGGTTGACCGTGAACCGCCACCGCTGCGCGGCCAGGTCGATCTCGCGCTGGTCGCCGACCACCGCGAACAGCTCCGCCCACTTCGGCATCGTGTCCGGGTTCTTCCCCGCCGCCCGCGCGCCGGCCGCGAACGCGTCCCGCAGCGCCGGGTCGAGGGAGGCCCCGGCCTGGGTGATCCAGCCGTCGCCGTACTGGCCGGCCAGCCGCGCGCTCTTCGGGCCCTGCGCGGCCACGTACACCGGCGGCGGTTTCGACGGCAGGTCGTACAGCTTGAGCTGGTCGGTCGAGAAGAACCGGCCGCGGAAGGTGACCCGCTCCCCCGTCCACAACCGCCGGATCAGCGTGATCGCCTCGACCAGCCGGTCGTGCCGCTCGGCGTAGCGGCCGTACTGGCCGGTGCCCGCCTGCTCGTTGACCGCCTCGCCGGTGCCCAGCCCGAGGAACGTCCGTCCCGGCGCCAGCAGTTCGAGGGAGGCAAACGCTTGCGCGACCTCGGTGGGGTGGTGCCGGTAGCTCGGGCAGGTCACGCCGGAGCCGAACGTGACGCGCCGCGTGCGCTCGCCGACCAGGGCGAGCGTGAGCCACGGGAACATCGAGTGCCCCTGGTTGTCCTGCCACGGCTGCAGGTGGTCGCTGGCCCAGACGAACGCGAAACCCGCCGCCTCCGCCTGCCGCGCGAAGTCCAGCAGCCGGGCCGTCGGAAACTGCTCGTGCGACAGCACCAGCCCGACGGGTGCTCGCGCCGCGGGCGGCTCGACCCGGACGAACCCGGCGGATGCGGCGAACATGCCCAGCGTGCGGCGCGAGAACTCCATGATCGCCGGGTACCCGCCGGAAACCGGACCGACCGGGAGTTCACCGACACTGGTGATTTCACCGATGCCCTGCCAACACGATGGCGGGACACTCGGTGAATGGTCCACAACAGACTTCGCAAACTGACCCTGCTCGCCTGCGCCGTCGTCGGGCTGGCCGGCACCGCGACGGTCGGCACCGCGTCCGCCGCCACCAGCGCGGCCGCGTGCTCCGACCTGGAGATCGTCTTCGCCCGCGGCAGCGGCGAGGCGCCCGGCCTCGGCATCACCGGCACGCCGCTGGTGTCCGACGTGAAGTCGGCGCTGTCCTCGGCGTCGGTGTCGTCCTACGCGGTCGACTACGCCGCGAGCTACGACCAGACCAGCGCCGGCCCCGGCGCCACCGACATGAGCAACCACATCAAGTCCACCGCGGCCGCGTGCCCGGACACCAAGTTCGCGATCGGCGGCTACTCGCAGGGCGCGAGCGTCACCGACATCGCGATCGGCATCCGGACCTACCTCGGCACCGGGCAGACCATCCCCAGCGAGCTGGCGCCGCGGGTGGTCGCGGTGATCGCGTTCGGCAACCCGCTCGGCCTGTACGGGCAGACGATCAAGACGGCCAGCCCGACCTACGGCCCGAAGTCACTGGAGTTCTGCAACCGCGGCGACAACGTCTGCGGCGGCACGGGCACCGGACCGGGCTACGGTCACCTGAGCTACGCCCGGGACGGCAGCGTCGACCAGGCGGCGGCCTTCATCGCGAAGCAGTACAACGCGAGCTAGATGAGTAAGTCCTAACCCTGGGTGGTGTGTGGAGATGGGTGAAGGGTGTTCAAGATCAGTTTGTGAGGACCGACCTGAACACCCTTCTGAC
>NZ_JBEXTZ010000154.1:0-13663 GCF_040614195.1 Amycolatopsis sp. NPDC006125 | reverse complement strand
TCAGGGCGGGGACACCACCGAGCGGAAAGGCGCGCCCGTGCGTCCACCGCCGGGCCGCGCGACCCGCACCCGGTCAACCGGCCAACCGCGCCCGCGCGTCCATCAGCGCGAAGCCCAGCAGGTTCAGCCCCGGCCACCGCTCCGGCTCCCCGGCGCGCGGATCGTCCGCCGCGACGCCGATACCCCAGATCGCATCCACCGGGCTGGCCTCCACCAGCACCCGCGAACCCGTGCCCAACAAGAACCGCCCCAGCTCCGGGTTCTGGCCGAACTTCGCGACCGATCCGGCGACCACGATGTCGTACCCGGACGCCTCCCAGCGGGCCGGCTCGAAGCCCGCCACCTGGCGGCCCAGCTCCTTCGCCCGCCCGGGGTGCAGGGCGCGCAGCACCTCATCGGCCACCGCCGCGTCGCCGAACAGCTGCGCCTTGCGCCACATCATGTAGTGCTCCGCCGTGTCGAACTCGCGCCCGTCCACGGTGAACGGCGCCGGCCACCACTGGCTCAGGCACCCGCGCCCCGCACTGCCGTCCGGCTCCGGCCGGTGGCCCCAGAAGAACAGGTACTCCACCCGCTCGCCCCGCCGCACCCGTTCGATCAACTCCGCTCGCACAACCGGCAGTATCGCCGATCAGAAGCCGGAGATCACCGTCTTTCCGACGGTCCGCCCGGTCTCCGTCAGCTCGTGCGCCTGCCGCACCGTCGAAGCGTTGATCGGCTTCAGCTCGGTCGTCAGCGTGGTCCGGACGGTACCCGCGTCGACCAGTTCGGCGACGTGCGCGAGCAGGTTGTGCTGGGCGATCAGGTCCCAGCCGTGCAGCGGCCGGGTGAACATGAGCTCCCAGTGGAAGCTGATGCTCTTCCCCTTGAGCGGCAACAACTCCAGCCCCGGCGGCTCGTCGATCGCGGTGATCGCGCCACCCGGCCGCAGCAGCTCGGCGAACTCCTCGATCCGGCCGGCGGTGTTCGGCGAGAACACGTAGTCCACGCCGTCCGGCGCCACCTCCCGCACGCTCGCGACCAGGTCCCGGTGGTCGGCCACGTGGTGGGCGCCCATCGAGCGCGCCCACTCCCGCGACTCCGGCCGGGACGCGGTCGCCACCACGGTCAGCCCGGTCAGCGCCCGCGCCAGCTGGATCAGGATCGACCCGACCCCGCCCGCGCCGGCGAGGACCAGCAGCGTGCCGGTGCTGTCCGGGCCGACCCGGAACCGGTCGTGCAGCGTCTCGTACGCGGTGATGGTGGTCAGCGGCAGCGCCGCGGCCTGCGCGAACGACAGGCTCCGCGGCTTCGGGCCCACGATGCGCTCGTCGACGACGTGGTACTCGGCGTTCGTGCCCGGCCGGTCGATCGTGCCCGCGTAGTAGACCTCGTCACCGGGCTGGAAGAGGGTCACCTCGGCGCCGGTCGCGGTCACCACGCCGGCCGCGTCGAAGCCGAGCACCCGCGGCTCGCCGCCCGGGTCGGAGCCGGCACGCACCTTCGTGTCGACGGGGTTGACCGACACCGCCTCGACGCGCACCAGGAGGTCGTGCGGCCCCGGCTCCGGGACCGGCAGTTCGACGTCCTCGAATGCGGCGGGATCGGTAATGGGCAGGGACTTGCGGTAGGCAACCGCGCGCATGGTCGTCATACCGGTGACGGTAGTAGGAAGGTAGTAGTTACCTGCAAGGCGTACAAGTTCCCATCGGGTACCATCGCAGCGTGCAGACCTGTGGTCCGAAGGACGTCTACGCCGCCGCGTGCCCGTGCCGGGACATGCTCGACCTGCTGGCGAACAAGTGGAGCGCGCTCGTGCTGGGCGCGCTGGAGGGCGGCCCACAGCGGTTCGGCGCGCTGCGGGCGCGGCTGCAGGGCATCAGCCCGAAGGTGCTGACCCAGACGCTGCGCAAGCTCGAGTCGCACGCGCTGATCGAGCGCGAGGTGTTCCCGGACGTGCCGCTGCGGGTGGAGTACCGGCTGACCCCGCTCGGCGCCGACGCGGCCGTCCCGCTGGCCGCGCTGCGCACCTGGGTGGAGGACAACATCGACCGCTTTCCGCAGCCCGCCTGAGAAAAGCGCGCTTGACCTCGAGTTAGCTCGAACTTCTAACGTCGTGACCATGACGGATGCGACGGCGACCGCGGTGCGGATGCCACCCAGGACACTCCTTCTCACGCTGCTCGGCGTCAGCACGATGACGATCATGGCCAGCGCCACCATCACCCCGGCGCTGCCGGGCATGGAACAGCACTTCGCGGCCACCCCGAACGCCGCGCTGCTGGTCCGCCTCGTCCTCACCCTCCCCGGGCTCGCGATCATGCTCGCCGCGCCGGTGCTCGCCCGGCTGAGCGGCCGCGCCGGGCGGGTCCGGGTGCTCACCGCCGGGCTGGCGCTCTACGTCGTCGGCGGCGGGTCGGGCCTGGTGCTCGACTGGCTGCCCGGGCTGCTGGCCGGCCGCGCCCTGCTCGGCGTCGGCATCGCGGCCATCATGGTCACCTCGACGGCGCTGCTGGCCGACCACTACCCGGCCACCGAGCACGGCCGGGTGCTGGGGCTGCAGGGCGCCGCGATGGGCTTCGGCGGCGTCGTCGCGCTGCTGCTCGGCGGGGTGCTGGCCGACCTGAGCTGGCGCGGGCCGTTCGCGGTGTACCTGCTGGCGGTGCCGATGGTCGTGCTGGTCCTGCGGTTCGTGCCCGAGGCGCCGAAATCCCCGCCCGCGCCCGGCGGTCCACAACGGACACCGCGGTTGTTCGGCCTGTACGCCCTGATGTTCCTCGGCGTGGTCGTCTTCTACACGGTGCCCACGCAGGCGCCGTTCTGGCTGGGCGCGGTCACCGGCGCCGGCCCGGTCGTCGTCGGCGTGCTGATGGCCGCGCTGAACCTCGTCATGACGCTGGTCGGCCTGAACTTCCGGCGGCTGCGCGCCCGGTGGGACTTCCGCGTCCTCGCCGCCGTGCTCTTCGCCGCCTACGCGGCCGGGTTGGTCGTGCTCGGCCTCGCGGGCGGCATCTGGATGGCGGCACTCGGCATGCTCGTCACGGGCGTCGGCATCGGCCTGCAAAATCCGGTGATGAACGGGTGGGTGGTCGCCTCGGTCGACCCCGCGGCCCGCACCCGCGCGCTCGGGATGCTGACGTCCGCGTTGTTCCTCGGCCAGTTCGCCTCGCCGCTGCTGGCGCAGCCGGTGGTCGACGGCGTGGGCCTCGGCAACACCTTCGTCCTCGCCGGCGCCCTCGGCCTGGTGGTTTCCGTGGTCCTGGTTTTCCTGCGCGGGCGGGCAACCTCGGATTCTCCCGCCGCGTGAGGAGGTGCGTAGGCCCACGAAAGGGAGGAAAGGGCATGCGCATCAAGGGAATTCTCATGGGTACGGCGGCCGGGGCGATCGGGCTGGCATTGTTCGCGGCACCTGCCGCGAACGCGGCGGCGCCGGTGGACTGCGACCCGAACCCCGGCTCGACCGGCTCGTGCGGGTGGGTGAACGTGGTGCCGGAGGTGGTCCACCGCGGGGACGTGGTGGACGTGGAAGCCAACTGCCTCAACGCGGTGGCGCTCCCCGAGTCCGACGTGCTGCTGAACTTCACGCCCACCGGCGAGCCGACGCACTGGTCGGCGACGGTGTCGCCGAAGGCGAAGCGGGGCGCGCACACCGTGTCGATCACCTGCCCGGAAAACACCTACACGAAGACGTTCTACGTGGTCCGATGAGGACGGACGGCGCGCTCGCCCGGCCACTGGCCGGGCGGCGTGACCGCGGGTAGCGTCCAGGCCATGAGGCCCGCTCGCCACCAGCAGGATCCGGCGCACGCGCAGTGGATCCTCGTCGACGCCCGGCACGGGCCGAAGGTGGGTCTCCTGCTCGCGATGGGGAACGCGAGCTACCACGGGGTCGCGCCGCGCAACGCGCTCGACCACCGCGTCGCCCAGTACCTGCTGCGGCAGCGGCTGGACCAGGCCGTCCGGACGGGCCGCCCCGCCGACGCCGCACGCGTCGCCTACGCGGGCCGCGAGTGGCAGGTCCGCGTCCGGCCGGTCCGGGCGCCCGTCTCCGCCGCGGTCGTCGGCGCGCTCGCCTGCTACATCGAGGCCTCCGCCGACTGGGCCGACCACCCCCCGCCGGTCGTGGGCAGCTGGGAATGGC
Source organism: Amycolatopsis sp. NPDC006125 (assembly GCF_040614195.1). NCBI lineage: Bacteria > Bacillati > Actinomycetota > Actinomycetes > Pseudonocardiales > Pseudonocardiaceae > Amycolatopsis > Amycolatopsis sp. NPDC006125. The sequence goes on along the minus strand of NZ_JBEXTZ010000154.1, from coordinate 9,543 downwards.
GCATCACCGAGGGTGGCACCGACCACCGCAACGTCGTCGCGTGGAACGACGAGACCTTCGAGCTGTACGGGCTGGCGCCGCCGGAGGACCGCTCCGCCCCCGCGGACGCCCAGCCCCGCTTCCCGCACGGCCGCTGGTGGGACGGCACGTACTACCTGAACAACCTGGTGATGGACTCCTGGCGGCCCGCGGTCCGGGAGTTCCGCGACGCGCTGCTGCGCGACCGCGCCGGCGAACTGTACCTGTGCAGCTACAAGGCCCAGCACCGCGCGTCCGGCGAACCGGTCGCGCTGCGGCTCGCCGGCCGGGCGGATCCGGACCGCCCGGGCTGGTTCCGCGGCCTGGTCACGCGGGACGCCGGGGCGCGCGAGAACGTCCCCGTCCCGGCGCCCGGGCCGCTGGTCCGCGCGCTGCTCCTGGCGTCGCGGGATCCGGTGGTCGTGGTCGACCGCGTGCTGGAGGAACTGGAATCGGCCAACGCCCTGTTCGACGCGCTCAACCTCGCGGTGCCGTCGGACCACCACATCCGCAAGCTGGTGCACCCGTTCGACGTCCCGGCCATGTCGAAACTGCTCAACGCCGCGGCCGCGGACCCGGACCACGTGGTGGGCCCGCAACGCCTGCGGCTGGCGACGCTGTCCGCGGAGGTGTGGCGGGAGTTCGACGTGATCGCGGTCGGCGGCGCCGCGAGCGACGGCCCGGCGCGGCACGTGGTGTGCCGTCTCGCCGCGGTCTAACCCGGCACCCGCGCGACCGCGCCACGCATCGCGCGTTTGGCCCAGTCGGTGTAGCTGACCTGCCGTCCCGGTTCGGCGAGGCAGTCCGTCAGGTAGGTCACCGGCGTGACCAGGGACAACCCGTCGAAGAACCGCTCGACCTGGGACACGTTGCGCAGCACGTACGGCGTGCCCAGTTCGCGTTCGTAGACCTCGGAGAGCAGGTAGAACGGCGGCAGCGACTCGGCGGGCATGTCCTCGCCGCACCCGATGGACAGGGTGAAGCAGCTGCCGGGGGCCAGCCGGTCGGTGTACTGGCGCACGACGTCGTAGAGGTCCTCGCCGTGGCAGAGGCGGACGAACGACAGCACGCACAGCATCCCGAGCCACACCGGCTCGCCCAGGTCCAGCCGCTCCGCGGCCTGGGCCAGCACGCGTTCCGGCTCACGCAGGTCGGCGTGCAGGACGTGCGTTTTCCCGTTGCCGGACAACAGCTTCCGGTACTCCTCCACCGGCCCCAGCTCGTAGTCGACGTAGACGACGCGGGCGTCCGGGTGGCGGGGCTGCGCGACCTCGTGCACGTTGCCCCACCGCGGGAACCCGCAGCCGAGGTCGAGGAACTGCCGGATCCCCTGGTCGAGGGCGTAGCCGACGGACCGCACCAGGAACTGGCGGTTGAACCGGGCCGCCCGTTCCGGCACGTCCCGCTGCCCGGCGGGGAACTCGGCGACCATCCGGCGCGCCGCTTCGCGGTCGTGGCGGGTGTAGCCGCTGCCGCCGAGGTGGATGTCGTAGACGCCGCCGCAGGTCGCGCGATCCGTCGTGCACCGTGGCCCGTACGTCACCGGTCACCTCCCAGTCCGGCCAGCCGGGCGGTGAGCCCGGCGATCAGCAGGTCCAGCCCCGCCCCTCGGGACATGCAGATCTCCACCAGTACCGCACGGGCCGCCAGCCCGCTCTCCGCGCCGAAGCCGGCGTCGGCGAGGCGCGCCGCGACGGCCTCCAGCAGCGGAGCGGCCGGGCCGGTTCCGGTGGCCGCCACCGCACCGACGCCCGGGTACCGGTCGAAGACCGCGTGCATCCGGCAGGCGAGCGCGCGGATCCAGCCCGCCCACTCGCCGTGCGCGGGGAGGCTGATCCCGGCGCACACGTCCGCGACGACGGCCGCCTCGACGTCCGCCCGGTTGCCGACGTGGTACCGGATCACGTTGGTGCGCGCGCCGACCGCGGCAGCCAGGTTCCGCATCGTCCAGCCGGACAGGCCCTGCCTGCGGGTCAGTTCCAGGGCGGCGGACACGACGACCGAACGCGTGATCGGCGCGCGCTCACGGATGGGCGTCGTCATCCCGGCCCTCGATCGCGTGCGGCCGGAGCGGTCCCAGGTGGGGGCGGTCGCGGAGGGGGTGGACGAAGCCCGGCACAGCAGGATCCCGTTCGGCGAGGGGTCACGGCTGCCACACCCCATGATCGCGGGGACGGGCTCACCTCTTTCTATACCAGGAGCACCGCCACCGCCAACCCCCGTGCGGGGCAGGTCCGCCCCGTACTATCGACCGGCACTCATCGTGGTCGATGGGAGGACTGGTGGTCGCCGAGGAGGAGCCGGCGGGCGGGCGTGCCCTGTGGCGTGCCCGGCGCGCCCCGGACGCCGCCGACGTCCTCGCCACCGCACGGCGCGTCGCCGGGCACCTCGCCGACGGGCTGTCCGGGCCGGGCGCCCGTGCGGCGGCGAAGGGCGTCCGGGCGCTGCTCGGCGTGCCCGCGGCCGGGCTGGCCGACCTCTCCGGCGCGACCACCTGGGCCGGTCACCCCTCCGACGAGAACGCGGCCCGCGAACTCGTCTCCGCCGTCCTGCACAGCGAGACCCCCGCCGGGAAGGCGCCGCTGCGAGCGGTGCCCCTCGACGTCGACGGCGAGCTCGCCGGGGTGCTCGTCGTCGACGGCGAGGCGCCGCGCAAGGCCGTGCAGGAGGTGGCCCGGCTGGTCGCCGCCGCGCTGGAACGGGGCAGGCTGGAGGCCTCCGCGGAGCTGGCGGCCCAGTCGGAACTGCGGGCGCTGCGCGCGGAGATCTCCCCGCACTTCGTCTACAACGCGCTCACCGTCATCGCGTCGCTGGTGCGCTCCGACCCCGACCGCTCCCGCGAACTGATGCTCGACTTCGCCGACTACATCCGGCACAGTCTCGCCAGGCACGGCGAGTACACCGCGCTCGCGGACGAGTTCCACGCCATCGAGACCTACCTCGCGCTGCAACGAGCCGTCCTCGGCGACCGGCTGCGCGTGCAGATCCGCGTCGCGCCGGACGTGCTCGCCGTGCCGGTGCCGTACCTGGTGCTGCAGCCGCTGGTCGAAAATGCCATCCGGCACGGGATCGAGCCGCTCGGCAGGCCCGGCACGGTCTCGGTGCGCGGCGAGGCGGAAGGGAACGACTGCGTGATCAGCGTGGAGGACGACGGCGTCGGCATGCCGCCCGCGGACGCCGAAGCGGTGCTCTCCGGCGACGGCGAGCGCGTCGGGCTGGCCAACGTCGACCGGCGGCTGCGCAGCGTGTACGGCCCCTGGTACGGCCTGGTCGTGGAGACCGCGCCGGGCGCGGGCACCCGCGTCGTGGTGCGGGTGCCGATGTTCCAGCCCGGGGTGGTCCTGCCGTGACCGGGTTGCGCGTGCTCGCGGTGGACGACGTGCCGCCCGCGCTGGAGGACATCTGCCAGCTGCTGCGGGAGGCGCCCGAGGTGGCGGAGGTGACCGGCGCCGGTGACGCGCTGACCGCGCTGCGGATGATCCAGAGCGAGCGGTTCGACGCGGTGTTCCTGGACATCTCGATGCCCGGCCTGGACGGGCTGGAGCTGGCCGGCCTGCTGGCGAAGCTGAGCGAACCGCCGGTGATCGTGTTCGTGACGGCGCACGACGGGCACGCGGTGACGGCGTACGGCATCGGCGCGGTGGACTACCTGCTGAAACCGGTGCGCGCGGAGCGATTGTCGGCTGCCCTGGGGAAGGTGCTGCGGATGCTGCCCGCGGGCGCGCCGAGGTCGCCCGGACTGGCCGACGCGCTCGCCGCGCTGCCGGTCGAGTCGCGGGGGCGGACGCGGTACGTGCGGCGCAGCGAGGTGCTGTTCGTCGAGGCGCAGGGCGACTACGTCAAGCTGCACACCCGCGGCGGCGTGCACGTGGTGCGGATGCCGATCTCGCGGCTCGCGGAGTACTGGGAGGGCAGCGGGTTCGTGCGGGTGCACCGCGGTTACCTGGTGGCGCTGGACGCGGTGCGCGAGCTGCGGAGCGACTCCGTGGGCGGGCTGCTGGCGCACACGGCGGCCGGGGACGTCCCGGTGAGCCGGCGGCACGCCCGCGAGCTGCGGGAACGCCTGTTGCACGCGGCGCAGCGCAGCGAGCTGAACCAGCGGGGGCGGTGATGGTGAACGCTTGGCGGGTGCTCCCGGGTCGCGCGGGGTGGATCCCGGGACCGCCGCGACGCCGGGGGCGCCCGCAGCGCGGCGGCATCTCCGCGCCCCGCAACACCCGCGGCCCGGCGGAGCCCTCCAATCGGCGACCGGGCAGGTGCCCGGCGGCTGCCGCGCGCCCCTGGCACGGTTCCCAGATGCCCTCACAACACAGGTGCAAGGCCGGGGTACTGGCCGCTACCCCGTGGGGAGGTGCTGAATGCCCAACCGCCGCGTCGCGGTGATGAGTCCGCAGACCCGGCTCGCCCATGCGCGTCGTAGGCAGCGCGGACGCTGGCGCCCGCCGCGGCTCGAAGCGGCCGACGCCGAGCGCGCCTTGCAGAACTACCGCAGGCAACGCCGCCGGGCGGTCGCCGCGCTGCTGCTGCTCTTCGCGATCCTCGCGGGGCTGCCGGTCCTGTTCGCGGTCTGGCCCGCGCTCGACCACGCCCGCCTGGCGGGGGTGCCGGTTTCCTGGCTGGTGCTGGCGGTGGTGCCGTACCCGCTGCTCATCGGGCTCGGGCACTGGCACCTGCGCCGCGCCGAACGAGCCGAGAAACGTTGATGGCCGGCCGCTCCGCACCCGCCTCACGCCGAACAAGCCAAACAGCGCTGATGGCGGGCCACCGCGCACCCGCCCAGCACGCCCGAGCACTGCCCCCGCAGCGAACAAACCGAGCGGCGCTGACGGTCAGCCACTTCGCGGCCAGCACCCCCGGGCACCTGTCCCGCGCCGAACGAACCGAGCAGCTCTGATGATCGATTTCCCCGCGGCCGCCCCGAACCCCGCTGCCCGCCACTCCCGCCCGCTGGCCCCGCGCCGAACAATCCGAGCGGCCCTGATGATCGATCCCCTCGCCACCGCCCCGAACCCCGCTGCCCGCCACTCCCGCGCACTGGCCCCGCGCCGGACAAACCGAGCAGCCCTGATGCTCGATTCCCTCGCCACCGCCCCGAACCCCGCTGCCCGCCACTCCCGCGCACTGGCCCCGCACCGAACAAACCGAGCAGCGCAGATGAACAGCCACTCCGCACTCGCCCCGCACCCCGCCGCCCAGCACGCCCAGGCATCGGCCCCGCGCCCAACTAACCGAGCAGCCCTGATGATCGATCTCCTCGCCACCGCCCCGAACCCCGCTGCCCAGCACTCCCGCCCGCGGGCCCCGCACCGGACAAACCGAGCAGCGCAGACGAACAGCCACTCCACACTCGCCCCGCACCCCACCGCCCAGCACGCCCAGGCAACGGCCCCGCGCCCAACTAACCGAGCAGCCCTGATGCTCGATTCCCCCGCCACCGCCCCGAACCCCGCTGCCCAGCACTCCCGCCCGCTGGCCCCGCACCGGACAAACCGAGCGACGCAGATGAACAGCCACTCCGCACTCGCCCCGCACCCCGCCGCCCAGCACGCCCAGGCAACGGCCCCGCGCCCAACAAACCGAGCAGCCCTGATGATCGATCTCCTACCGGCCGCCCCGAACCCCGCCGCCCGCCACTCCCGCGCACTGGCCCCGCGCCGAACAGGCCCAGCGACGCTGATGGTCGGTCCCACCACCGCCGCCCCGCACCCGCCCCGCGCCGAACCAACCGGGCAGCCCTGATGGTCGGTCTCTTCGCGGTCGCCCCGGTCGTCCTCGTCACGCTCTTCATCGGGCTGCGCGGGGTCGCCGCCATGCGCACCACCTCCGACTTCCTCGTCGCCTCCCGGCGGGTCACCCCACTGCTCAACTCGGCCGCCGTGTCGGGCGAGTACCTCTCCGCGGCCTCGTTCCTCGGCGTCGCCGGGCTCGTCGTCAAGGACGGGGTCGGCGCGCTCTGGTACCCGGTCGGCTTCACGGCCGGCTACATCGCCATGCTCGTCCTCGTCGCCGCGCCCATGCGCCGCTCCGGGGCGCTCACCGTGCCCGACTTCGCCGAGGCCCGGCTCGCCTCGCCGGCGCTGCGCAGGCTCGCCGCCGTCGTCGTGCTGGTCATCGGCGCGCTCTACCTCGTGCCGCAGTTCCGCACGTCCGGCCTGGTGCTGAGCGTGGTCAGCGGCACGCCCTACTGGGTCGGCGTCGTCCTCGCCGGGGCCGCCGTCGCCACCACGCTCGCGCTCGGCGGCATGCGCGCGGCGACCTACGTGCAGGCCTTCCAGTTCGTGCTGAAGGTCGTCCTGTTCGCCGTCCCCGCGCTGTGGCTGGCGATCACGGCCGGCGCCGCCGCCCGCGACGAGGCCCTGCACCCCGCCGAATTCACCCAGCTGCGCCAGGACACCCGCGTGGTCTTCCGCGTCGACGTCACCCTGGAGGCCGCCCAGCCCATCCAGGCCAGGGAGCCCGACGGCACACCGGTCACCCTCGCCCCCGGCCCGCACGCCTTCGCCGCGGGCGAGGAACTCGTCTTCCTCGCCGGACAGCCGGTCCCACAGCTGCCAGGCACCGCCCCGCCGGGCGCCCCGGGCTGGGAACGGCCGCTGCTCAACCTGAACAACGAAGGCCACCCGCTGCTCGGCACGCTCGCCGTGCTGGTCGCGACCGTGCTCGGCACCATGGGCCTGCCGCACGTCATCATGCGCTTCCACACCAGCCCCGACGGCCGCGCCGCCCGCCGCACCGCCGCCCTCACCGTGGCGCTGCTGTCCGCGTTCTACGTGTTCCCCGGCGTCTACGGCGTGCTCGGCCGGGTCCTGGTGCCGCACCTGTACCTGTCCGGCGCCACCGACACCGCGGTCGTCGCGCTGCCGATGCAGGTCGACACCGGCTGGGCGGGCACGTTGTTCACGGGCCTGCTCACCGCGGGCGCCTTCGCCGCGTTCCTTGCCACGTCGCTCGGCCTGCTGCTGGCGGTGTCCGGCGCGATCGCGCACGACCTCGCGCCGGGCGGGCTGGCCCGGCTGCGCGGCACCGTCGTCGCCGCCGCGGCCGCGGTCGTGCTGCTCGCGCTGTTCGCCGTGCACCTCGACGCGGGCGTGCTCGTCACGTGGGGGTTCACGGTCGCGGCGTCCACGTTCTGCCCGCTGCTCGTGCTCGGCATCTGGTGGTCGCGGCTGACCGCGCGCGGCGCGATCGCCGGGGTCCTCACCGGACTGCTCGCGACGTCCGGGGCGATCCTCGCGACACTGGCCGGTGCGGACGTGCACGGCGTGCTCGCGATCCTGCTCGCCCAGCCCGCGCCCTGGTCGGTTCCGCTGGCTTTCGGCACGATGGTGGTGGTGTCCCTGCGCGGGCGGCCGCCTGCCTGGGCGATCACCGCCATGTTGCGGCTGCACCTGGACGAGAACCCGCCGCGGCAGGCCGCTCCACGCCGCCGTTCGACCGGTTTCCGCGACCGCTTGTCGACCGTTCGTCGCGCCCGCTGACGGTTGGTCGCCACGCCACGGCGTCGCACGTCGTGACCTCCTAACGTGTCCGCCACCACACGACAAGGAGGTCTCCAGTGGCGGCCACCGAGCACGATCTCGGCCACGAGGAGTGGACGAAGGTCCACTCCAGCCCCGAATTCGCGCAGCTGCGCCGAAGGCTGCGGGGCTTCGTCTTCCCGATGACCGCGTTGTTCCTGGGCTGGTACCTGCTCTACGTCCTGCTCGCCGACTACGCGCACGGGTTCATGTCGACCAAGCTGATCGGCAACTTCAACGTCGGACTGCTGCTGGGACTGCTGCAGTTCGTGTCCACGTTCCTGATCACCGGCCTGTACGTCCGCTTCGCCAACCGGAAGCTGGACCCGATCGCCGACCGCATCCGTGAGGACGTCGAGGGAGGCGCGCGATGAACCTCGCCGCGGGAGTCGCGGGCAGCAGCCCCGCGCTCAACATCAGCATCTTCGGCCTGTTCGTGGCCGTCACACTGGTGATCGTGCTGCGCGCCAGCCGGAACACCAAGACCGCGTCGGACTACTACGCGGCCGGGCGCGCGTTCACCGGGCCGCAGAACGGGGTCGCGATCGCCGGTGACTACCTGTCGGCCGCGTCGTTCCTCGGCATCGCGGGCGCCATCGCGGTGTACGGCTACGACGGGTTCCTGTACTCCATCGGCTTCCTGGTGGCGTGGCTGGTCGCGCTGCTGCTGGTCGCGGAACTGCTGCGCAACACCGGCAAGTTCACGATGGGCGACGTGCTGGCGTTCCGGATGCGGCAGCGGCCCGTGCGCGCGGCGGCGGCGACGTCCACGCTCGCGGTGAGCTTCTTCTACCTGCTGGCGCAGATGGCCGGCGCCGGCGTGCTGGTTTCGTTGCTGCTGGGCGTGTCCAGCGGCGTCGGGCAGTCGGTGGTCATCGCGGTCGTGGGTGTCGTGATGATCATCTACGTGCTCGTCGGCGGCATGAAGGGCACCACCTGGGTGCAGATCATCAAGGCGGTCCTGCTGATCGCGGGCGCCGCGCTGATGACCGTGTGGGTGCTGGGCAAGTACGGGCTCAACCTGTCCGCGCTGCTGCAGGGCGCGGTGGACCGCTCCAGTGAGGCGGTGCTGAACCCGGGCGCCCGCTACGGCGCGACCGGCACGTCCAAGATCGACTTCCTGTCGCTGGGCCTGGCGCTGGTGCTCGGCACGGCCGGTCTGCCGCACGTGCTGATGCGGTTCTACACCGTGCCGACGGCGAAGGAAGCCCGTCGTTCCGTCGTGTGGGCGATCGCGCTGATCGGCCTGTTCTACCTGTTCACGCTGGTGCTCGGCTACGGCGCGAACGCGCTCGTCGGCGCGGACGTGATCCGCAAGGCGCCGGGTTCGGAGAACGCGGCGGCGCCGCTGCTGGCGCTGGAACTGGGCGGGCCGGTGCTGCTCGGGTTCATCGCCGCGGTCGCCTTCGCGACGATCCTCGCCGTGGTGGCCGGGCTGACGATCACCGCGTCGGCGTCGTTCGCGCACGACATCTACGCGAACGTGATCAAGAAGGGCAAAGTGGACGACCCCAACGGCGAGGTGCGGGTCGCCCGGATCACCGCCGTGGTGATCGGCGCGGTCGCGATCGTCGGCGGCATCCTGGCGAAGAACCAGAACGTCGCGTTCCTGGTGGCGCTGGCGTTCGCGGTGGCGGCGTCGGCGAACCTGCCGACGATCCTTTACTCGCTGTTCTGGAAGCGGTTCAACACCTCGGGTGCGCTGTGGAGCATCTACGGCGGCCTGGCGATCACGATCACGCTGATCGTGTTCTCGCCCGCCGTGTCCGGGACGTCGAAGTCGATGCTGCCGAACGCGAACTTCGACTGGTTCCCGCTGCAGAACCCGGGCCTGGTGTCCATTCCGGCGTCGTTCCTGCTCGGCATCGTCGGCACGTTGCTGTCGAAGGAGCACGACGAGCGCAAGCACGCGGAGATGGAGGTCCGCTCGCTGACCGGCGCCGGCGCCGAGAAGGCGACGGCGCACTAGCCGCCCCGCCTTCTCCCCGAGCCCCGGCGCCGCTGCCCT
>NZ_JBEXTZ010000153.1:0-13749 GCF_040614195.1 Amycolatopsis sp. NPDC006125 | reverse complement strand
CCGGCGGTGGGCCGGCAGTGGAGCGTCACTCCCCAGCGCCGCCGAAAACCGCGGTCAGCCGGGCTTCCAGGAAGGCCAGCAGCTCCCGGTGCCCCCGCTCGTAGCCGAGGAGCTGCTCCACGAACAGCCCCTCGACCGCGGCGCCCCACAGGGTCGCCACCGCGCACACCTCGTCCTCGCTCAGCGGCACTCCCCGGCGGGCGGCCTCGCCGCGCACGGCGTCCGCGAAGGTCGACCTCAACGCGTCCAGCCGGGGCGCCAGCCGCTCCCGCAAGACGGGCTGGTTCAGAGCCAGCGTGCACAGCTCGAGCCAGATCTTGGGCCACCCCCGCGCCCGCGCGTCCCCGATCAGCAGGTCCCGGTGCCGCCGCCAGCGGGCCACCAGCGGCTCCTCCCCCGCGAACGCGGCCGCGACCCCCGCCGCGTACTGGTCGCCCACCCGGTCCAGCACCGCCACGAGCACGTCGGCCATCGAGCCGAAGTGGTAGTGCACCAGCGCCTGGTTCAGCCCGGCCTCGGCGGCCAGCCGGCGCGTCGTCACCGCCGCCGCCCCTTCGGTGATCAGCAGCCGCTCGGCGGCGTCGACGAGCTGCTTCTTGCGATCAGGACGCACACCCACGCCTTTCTCCGGAACGGGTGAGGATACCGCCGGGCACCTCCCCCGCATGGAGGAAAGCGCTTTCGGGGGCCGGCGCGTCGCCGCAACCGGCCACAACGGTGTTTGCGCACAGTAACCGGGGGGTCGCGGCTCGGGAGTGATCGCCGTACGACATGATTTCACCTCGACCAGAGCATCTATCGAGTGATCGGCGACTGTGACTCAGAGTGAGAAGAACTCCCGAGCCGCCGGGAGGGCACTTGTCGACAACCCCCGCTTGACAGGGGTGGTTGCATACGACTCTGTCGTGACGTCGCCGTCTTCGTCCCGGTCCCCAGGATTTCGTGGAGCGTCGTGAAAAACACAGATGACAAGTCAGGCGAAGGCCACCACAAGTCGATCAGAAAGCGCCTGACGGGAACCGTCCTGATCCCGAGTATCGCGCTCCTGGTGATGTGGATCGCGGGTTCCGGGTACTTCCTGGTGGACGCGATCTACGTGCGCACGGTGGCCTCCTCCGTGCAGGACGTGTCGATCCCCGCCGTCACCGCGCTCGGCGCCGTCCAGCAGGAACGCCAGCTGTCGCTGGTCTACCTGGAACGCCCCCAGGTCGGCCTGCGTGACCTGCAGGCGCAGCAGCAGTCCATCGACAGGTCGCTGACCAGCCTCCGGTCCGCCCTCACCGAGGTGAAGAGCCTCGTGCCGGACGAGATCGGGCAGCGGATGAACCAGATGGAGGCGAGCCTCGACCAGCTTCCGGTGATCCGCGCGGAGATCAACCTGCGCACGATCTCCAAGGAGCAGGTCAACGACTTCTACAACCGCCTGCTGGACGTCTCGACCGACCTGTTCGACTCGCAGGCCCGCCTGGTGCCCGACGCCGAGTCGACCCAGGGCGGTATGACCTCGGTGGACATCTTCCGCGCCTCGGACCAGATGTCGCGGGCCGCGTCGCTGGCCTCCAGCGCGTTCGCCTCCGGCCAGTTCGCCCCGGCCGACCACCTGCAGTTCGCCCAGCTCGTCGGCAGCTACCGCAACCAGCTGGCGAAGATCGCGAGCTACATGGCCCCCGAGGCGGGGCAGCGCTACCGCGACCTGACCTCGGGCGAGCAGTGGCAGCGCCTCACCGCCGCGGAGAACTCGATCATCACGCACGGCCCGGGCGTCTTCCGCGAGAACGTCGGCGGGCTGACCGTGCGGGAGAACGACTGGCGCGACCTCACCACCGAGGTGTCGGGCCAGCTGATCGGCCTGACCGTCGAGCAGTCGGAGCTGGCCTCCGGCGCCGCGCTGGACAAGGGCAACGTCAACCTGTGGACCGTGATCATCGGCAGTGTCGTCGCCCTGCTCGCGGCGATCGCGTCGATCTGGGTCGCCGTCCGGGTGTCCCGCACGCTGGTCGACCGGACCCTGATGACGCGCCTGGAGCGCCTGCGCAACGACTCGCTGGAGCTGGCCCGCACCCGCCTGCCGAGCATCGTGAACCGGCTCAAGGAGGGCGAGTCGGTGGACGTCACCGCCGAGCTGCCCCGCCTTGACCACGGCAAGGACGAGATCGGCCAGGTGGCCGAGGCGTTCAACATCGCGCAGCTGACCGCCGTGCAGGCCGCGGCCAGTGAGGCCAAGGCCCGCAGCGGTGTCAACAACGTGTTCCTCGGCATCGCCCACCGCAACCAGGGCCTGGTGCACCGCCAGCTGCAGATCCTGGACCGGATGGAGAGCCGCGAGGAGAACCCGGAGCAGCTCAAGGGCCTGTTCCAGCTCGACCACCTGGCCACCCGCGCCCGCCGCACCACCGAGAACCTGATCATCCTCGGCGGCAAGCAGCCGGGCCGCCGCTGGCGCAAGCCGGTGTGGCTGATGGACGTGCTGCGCGCCGCGGTGTCGGAGACCGAGCACTACTCGCGGGTCGAGGTGGAGAACGTCCCGCAGGTCGCGATCATCGGGTCGGCGGTCGCCGACACCATCCACCTGGTCGCGGAGCTGGTCGACAACGCCACCACCTTCTCCCCGCCCGGGTCGCAGGTCCACATGACCTCCACCCTCGTCGCGCGCGGCGTCGTGGTGGACGTGGCCGACCAGGGTCTCGGCATGAAGGACGACGTCCGGGAATGGGCCAACCGGATGATGTCGGAACCGCCCGAGTTCGACGCGATGGCCCTGAAAGCCGACTCCAGCCTGGGCCTTTTCGTGGTCGCGCGGCTGGCGGCCCGGCTCGGCCTGAAGGTCATGTTCGACTCCTCGCGCTACGGTGGCACCCGCGCCACGATCCTGATCCCGTCGGCACTGCTCGCCAACGGGGACCAGGTCGCCGAGAACGCCGATCCGGAGTTCCGCGGCGCCCCGGCCACCACCGGGACCGACTCGCACGAGCAGGAGGAGACCGGCCGTCCGGCCGGGACGAACGGTATGGGACGACACGAGAACAACGGCGCCGCCGAGCCCGCTCGGCGGGTCCCGGCGGAGCTCCCCTCGGGACGGCACGCGGAACCGGAACCGGAGACGGCGAGCGAGACCAGCGGTGTGCGGACGATCTCGGTGTTCGAGCCGGAGCCCGCGCCGGCGCCGACGCCCTCGCCGCGCCCCAAGCGGGCCCGGGCGCCGCTGCCGCAGCGCGAGCCGCAGCAGAACCTCGTCGCCCAGCTCCGTGACGACCCGGAGTCGGACGCCACCGATTACCACGAGTTCTCCGGTCGGACCCGCAACACGCTCTCGGCGTTCCACAAGGGAACCCGCCGCGGGCGCGACGCAGACGCACCGGAAGACCCCCGGGCCACCATTGACTGAGAGGGAAGTCGAACCTCATCGATGAACGAGAACGAGAACTCCAAGGTCGACCTGAACTGGCTGCTCGACGACATGGTCGACCGCGTCGTCGGGGCGCAGCACGCCGTGGTCCTCTCTGCCGACGGGCTGCTCATGGGCAAGTCCGCGAACCTGTCGAAGGACGACTCCGACCAGCTGTCGGCGATCGCGTCCAGCCTGCAGAGCCTCGCCAAGGGCGCCAGCAAGCACTTCCAGCGCGGGCCGGTGCTGCAGACCCTCATCGAAATGGCCGAGGGCTACCTGTTCGTCTGCGCGGCGGGTCAGGGCGCGTGCCTGGCGATCCTCGCCGAGGAGACGGTCGACGTCGAGATGATCGCCTACGAGATGAGCCGCCTCGTCAAGCGCGTCGGTGACTACATGACGTCGGCTCCCCGGGATGCCGCGAGGTTCGTTCCGGAGCACAACTGATGGCGGACGACCAGTGGTACGACGAAGCGGCCGGGCCGCTGATCCGGCCGTACGCCATCACTCGGGGCAGGATCCCGTCCGTCGACATCAAGCTCGACGTGGCGACGCAGGTCATGGCCATCCGGGGCAACCACGACCCGATCGGGTTGACCCCGGAGCACCTGACGATCCTCGAGTTGTGCCAGCGGCCGCTGTCCGTCGCTGAAATTGCCGTGTACGTCAAGGTCCCCCTCGCCGTGGTCAAGGTGTTGTGCAGCGATCTGATCGAACGGGGCGCCGTGATCGTCCGTTCGCCGTCGCAGCCTGCCAAGGCCCCCGATCGCGAACTACTCCAGGCGGTGCTCGATGGCCTCAACAAGCTCTGAAGAAGGGGGCGTCATCCCGACGCCCGTCAAGATCGTCATCGCGGGCGGCTTCGGCGCCGGCAAGACCACCATGGTCGCGTCGGTGAGCGAGATCGTCCCGCTGTCCACCGAGGAGGTGATGACGGAGGCCAGCACGGGCGTCGACGACCTGACCGGTGTGGAACGCAAGACGACGACCACGGTGGCGCTGGACTTCGGCCGCATCACCATCTCCCCGCAGACGGTGCTGTACCTGTTCGGCACGCCCGGGCAGGACCGGTTCTGGTTCATGTGGGACGAGCTCGCACTGGGCGCCATCGGCACCGTGGTGCTGGTCGACACGCGACGGCTGGACTCCAGCTTCGCGGCGATCGACTTCTTCGAGCGGCGCAAGATCCCGTTCATCGTGGCGGTCAACTGCTTCGAGGACTCGGACGAGTACGAAGAGGACGAGATCCGCAAGGCGCTCGCCATCGCGCCCGGAGTGCCGGTGATGTTCTTCGACGCCCGTTCGCGGGAGTCGTCGAAGCTGGCGCTGATCCGGTTGGTGCGCTACGCGATGAGCCGCCTGCCCGCCGAGTCGGAGCTGGCTCGCGCCTGAGGTTCTCCGGCCCGGGACAAGGAAAGGCCACCCCGTTCTTCGGTGACGGGGTGGCCTTTTTTGGGCGCCACGCGGGTATCTACTGCACCGGCTTCGCTTCGCTACGCCCGGATGAAGAGAAGCCCCTCCCGAACCCGATCTCTCAGTGTTCGGTTGCCGAGAAGTCGCGTCAAGGCGGGAAAGAGTACCTTGACCCGACTGCTCGGCAACCGATTTGGCTGGGGATCGGGTTGCGGGAGGGGGGGTGGCTCGTGGGGGTGGTTGGCTTCCGTTGCCGGCCTGCGGACAGGAAGCCGCGTGCGCGCGCCTAGGAAACCGCCCGGGGCACCTGCCGAAGCTTCAGGTTGAAGTGCCGCAACAGCTGCGGCGCGTGCGTGACCCGGTACTCCGGCACCGACTCGGGGTTCTTCGCGATCGACGCCAGCACGTCGGCCACGTACTCCAGGTGCGCCAGCGTGTACGTCCGCCGCGGAATGGCCAGTCGCACCAGCTCGAACGGTGCCGGGGTGATCAGGTTGTGCTCGTCGTCGAAGGTGCCCAGGTACAGCGAACCCAGTTCGGCGCACCGGATGCCGCCCGCCAGGTACAGTTCGCACGCCAGCGCGTGCCCGGGGAAGCCGTGCGGCGGAATGTGCTGCAGCAACCGCCCGGCGTTCAGGTACAGGCCGTGCACCCCCGCCGGCTGGACGATGTCCACACCGGCCTCGTTGATCAGCCGCGCGAAGTGCGCGGTCTCCTCGGCCCGGTTGCGCAGGTAGTCCGGGTCCACGACCTCCTGCAGGCCCTGCGCGACGCGCTCCAGGTCGTGCCCGCCCAGGCCGCCGTACGTGCGGAAACCCTCGGTGGCGATGAGAATCGCCTCGCACTGCTTGGCCAGCTGCTCGTCCCGCACGCCGATCGCCGCGCCCATCGGCGAGATCGCGTCCTTCTTCAGGCTGGCGACGAAACCGTCGGCGAGCGCGAACGTCTCCTGCGCGACCTCCTTCGGCGTCTTGCCCGCGTAACCGTCCTCGCGCTGGGTGATCAGCCACGAGTTCTCCGCGAACCGCGCCGCGTCGAGGAAGAACGGGACCCCGAACCGGTCGCACAACGCGCGCACGGCCTTCAGGTTCGCCATCGACACCGGCTGCCCGCCGCCGCCGTTGTTGGTGATCGTGATCAGCACCTGCCCGACCCGCGAACCGTCCGGACCGGACAGCGTCTCCTCGAGCGCACCGAGGTCGATGTCGCCCTTGAACGGATCCCGGCTGTCCAGGTCGGCCGCTTCCGGGCACGGCAGATCCCGCGCTTCAGCGCCGGCCAGCTCCACGTTCGCCCGCGTGGTGTCGAAGTGCGTGTTGGACAGCGAGATCTGCCCCGGCTTCAACGCGGTGGAGAACAGGATCCGCTCCGCCGCCCGGCCCTGGTGCACCGGGAACAGGTGCGGGAACGACGTCAGGTCCTCCAGCGCCGACTTGAACCGGAACCACGAGTCCGAACCGGCGTAGGAACGGTCGGCCGCCGCGGCGCCGGCCTCCTGCGCGGCGGACACCGCGCCCGTGCCGGAGTCGGTCAGCAGGTCGATCGTCACCATGTTCGCGGGCAGATCGAACATGTTGTAGCCGGCGCGGGCGAGCGCTTCCTCCCGCTCCTCCCGGGTCGTGATCGGTATCGCCTTGACAACCTGGACCCGGTACGGCGGGAACGACTTCATGCTGGCTTCTTCCTCCCAGATCAGAACGTGGCCGAGGCGCTGACGCGCCCGCGCGGCGCCTGCACGGCGTAGGCCTCGGACGAAAGATATACCGTCGTCCCCGACCCGAACCGGCCGAGACGCAGGGAAACGTGCGCGATGAGGCCCACACCGGCGCCCGCGGGGCGGCTCGTCACCGCGGCGATCGCCCGGTCCAGCTCCGCGGACGGCAACCCGGACCGCGCGAAGTGGGCGAGCACGTGCTCACGCGCCACGGCGTCGTCCGGGACGTAGTCGCGGATCGGCAGGTAGAGGCTGTAGTTGCCGGGACGGCCCGCGCCTGCCTCCACGAAGGAGTAACTGGAGATCAACGGCCGTCCGGCGTACGGGCCGGGGCCGCCGCCCGCGGTCGCCAGGAAATCGCGCACCGCCAACGGGTCCACGCCCTCCACGGCTCCGGCCGCTCGTTCCACCGTGGCCGAGTCCGCCGAGTCGTGCGAGATGTACAGCTTGACCCGGGACAGCGGCCCGTCGTCGAGATCGAGCGCGAAGAACGAGAACTGGTCGGCGGCGCCACGCCGCAGCGCGTGCTCGGCGACCGTGTCGTACGCGTCGCTCAACCCGAGGCGCCGCAGGCCTTCGGCGACGAGCCCGGGCGCCGCGCCCTGCCCGCGCACCTGCGGGTTGAAGTAGACCTTCAGCGCGGGCGCCCGGCCGGGCCGCAGGATCACCGAGAACCACAGCGTGAACTTCCCCTGTGGCCGGTCGACGAGGAACAGGTCCTCGACCGCGGCGAACCGGTCCAGCCGAAGATCGAACCGTTGCGCCATGTGGGTGAGAAAGCGCTTCGCCGCTTCGATGTTCGCTGCGGGGCCGGGGTTTTCCGCTATGGTCTCGCCGAGGATCCGCACCGCGCGGTCGCCGCTCTCGTCGAACGCGACGGAGAACTCCACGGGGGTCGCGTCGTCCGCGACGTCGGAAGGCCACAGCGGCGGCTCGGTCAGCGGGCGGCGGCCGGCCGCACCGAGGAGCTCCCGCAGCACGTCGACGGCATCGCTGCCGCCGCCGGGAAAGCCTGCCACCCTGCAGAGTTCTCCGAGCTGTCTCCGGGCATGGTCGAATAGGGTCACAGGGGCGACGTTCACACTCACTCCGACGGTCTGGCGAGCAACTGCTCGACTAGGCGGGGGACAGACCGTCGACCAACATAACGTCATCTTTCCAGCGAGACGTACCGCTGGAGGAGTGATCTTGGCCGCACGGTCAGTCACCGGACGCCCGCCGCTCCCCTGGTTCGCTGCCACGGCACGGTTTTCGCGCCCGGTGCGCACGCAACCGCCGCCACGGCAAGCGATCCGACCGGGCGCGAGCTGGGAAAACGCTTACCGGATGCGATCCACGTCACTTCTCCGACACTGTCCACAATAGACAATCAGGAGCAGTGCGCAAGCGGCCGTTCGGCCGGACACCGGAAGCGACCACCCGTCTAGAACAGTGTTCACCTGGTCAGCGGAGTGTCACGAGTGGCCTCGATGGCCCGGAATCCGGGCTCAGCGCGGCACGGTGAGCACCAGCGCGGCGGTGTCGTCGGTGACCCCCTGGTCGAGGTCCGAGAGCAGCCGTCCGAGGCGGTCGACGATCGCGTCCGCGTCCAGGCCCGCGAAGCCCGACGCCGCGCTCGCCAGCCGCCCCTCGCCGACGAGCGCGCCCCGTGGGTCCCTGGCCTCGATCAGCCCGTCGGTGTAGAGAAACAACGCGTCGCCCGGCCCGAGGCGGGTGCCCGCGGTCGTCACGCACGCGTCCGGGAACACCCCGAGCAGCCGGCCGCCCGGCGTGTCCATCGGGTGCACCGCGCCGTCCGCCGTGATGTGCAGCGCGGGCGGGTGGCCGCCGGCGGCCAGTTCCACCCGGAACCCGTCGCCGTCCGGCTCGATCAGTCCGAACAGGACGGTGCAGAAGCGGCCCTCGGGAGCGCGGTAGTCCTGCAGCAGCACCGCGTTGAGCGTGCGCAGCACCGAGCCGGGGTCGGGCTCCTGCACCGCGGCCGCCCGCAGCGTGTAGCGCGCGAGCGAGGTGAGCACGGCCGCCTCGGCGCCCTTGCCGCACACGTCGCCGATGAAGAACGCCCACCGTCCCGGGCTCAGCGGGAACAGGTCGTAGAAGTCGCCGCCGATCATCTCCGTCGGCGCCGCCCGGTAGTACCCGGCGGCGCGCAACCCGGGCACTTCGGGCAAACCCGGCGGCAGGAGGGTCTCCTGGAGCGTCCGGGACAACCGGGCCAGCCGCTCGCGCTCCCGGTCGGCCTCCTCCCGCGTGCGCAGCAGCTCGCGCTCGTAGGCGCGCCGGTCCCGGGCGTCGAACACCGTGGTGCGGATGCCGGTGACCCCGTCCGGCCCCGCGCGCAGCGTCGAGTTGACCAGCACCGGCAGCCGTGTGCCGTCGGCGGCGACCAGGTCCAGCGCGATCTCCCGCACCTCGGACTGCATCCGCAGCAGCGGCGCGTAGTGCGTCTCGTGGTAGAGCCGCCCGCCCGCGGTGAGCAGGTCGCTGAACCGGCGGCCGGCCAGCTCCTCGGCCCCGTAACCGAGCCAGTTGAGCAGGGTCGCGTTGACCCGCACGATCGTCCCGTCGGGCCGGGTCGAGAGGTATCCGCAGGGCGCGTTGTCCCACAGGTCGTCGGCGGCGGCCCCGGGCAGCACCTCCGGCTCCGTCACCGCGTGCCGCGGCCGGCCAGGAACGCCCCGATGGCGGCCGTGGTCAGGTCCGGGTCGCTCAGGTGCGGGCAGTGCCCGTTGACCTCCAGCACGACCAGTTCGCTGTCCGGCAGCTGCTCGTGCACGTACTCGCCGACCGGCACCGGCGCGATCGCGTCGTGGCGGCTCTGCAGGACGAGGCTGGGCACCTGCACCTTCGCGAGGTCGTCCCGGTTGTCGGACAGGAACGTGACGTGCGCGAACTCGCGGGCGATGCGCGGGTCGGTGCGGCAGAAGCTGTTGGTCAGCTCGGCGCCGAGGTGGGGCCGGTCCGGGTTGCCCATGATGACCGGCGCCATCGCCGCCGACCAGCCCAGGTAGTTGCTGTCCAGCGAGTCGAGCAGCTCGTCGATGTCGGGCCGGGTGAAGCCGCCGGTGTAGCCGTCGTCGTCGAGGTAGCACGGCGATGGGCACACCATGACCAGCCCGGCGAACCGCGACGGCTCCCGCGCGGCGGCCAGCACGCCGATCATCGAGCTGACCGAGTGCCCGACGAACACCACGTCTTCGAGGTCCAGCTCGGCGCAGATCTCCAGCACGTCGTCGGCGTAGCCGTCGAGCGTGGCGTAGCGCTCGGGCCGCCAGGCGCCCAGGTCGGAGCCGCCGGCGCCGACGTAGTCGAACAGCACCAGCTGGTAGTCCGGTTCGAAGGCGGGCGTGACCAGCCGCCACATGGCCTGGTCGCAGCCGAACCCGTGGGCGAACACCATCGGCTGCCCGCCCGGCCGCCCGGCCACGGTCACCGCGTTCCTCGTCCGGATGTCCACTGCCGCCAGCGTAGCCGCCACCTGCCGTCGCGGCCGCCCGAGCAGGAGGCCGCGCCGGATGCGGGGGTCAGCCGAAGCGGCGGCGGACCTCGCCCTTGAGGATCTTGCCGGAGCCGGTCGTGGGCAGCCGGTCGGTGAACTCGACCGACTTGGGCACCTTGTACCCGGCCAGCCGGGTGCGCAGCCAGGCCAGCAGCTCGTCGCCGTCGATGCGGCTCCCGTCGGCGGGCACGACGACCGCCTTGCCCACCTCGCCCCAGCGCGGGTCCGGCACGCCGATCACGGCGCACGCCTCCACACCCGGGTAGCCGTACAGCTCGTTCTCCACCTCGGCCGGGTAGATGTTCTCCCCGCCGGAGATGATCATGTCCTTGAGCCGGTCGACGACGTGGAAGTACCCGTCGCCGTCCACGGTGGCCACGTCGCCGGAGTGGAACCACCCGTCGCGCAGCACCTCGGCGGTCGCCTCCGGCCTGCCCCAGTAGCCCTTCATCACGTTCGGCCCGCTGACCACGATCTCGCCCTTCTCCCCCGGCGGCACCGGCTCGCCGGACGGGCCGGCCAGCCGCACGTCGGTGAAGAACGAGGGCACCCCGGCGGAGCCGATCTTCTCCGCGACGTGCGCGCGGTCGAGGACCAGCACGCCCGGCGCGGCCTCGGTCATGCCGTAGCCCTGCACGAACGCGAGCCCGCGGTCGAGGTAGCGGCCGGCGAGGTCGGCGGGCACCGGCGCCCCGCCGCACAGCAGGGTCCGCAGGCTGGACAGGTCGGCGCTGTGCCACCGCGGGTGCGCGGCGATCGCCTGGTACATCGTGGGCACGCCGAACACGAGCGTGACCCGCTCCTGTTCCACCGCGGACAGCACGGCGCCGGGGTCGAACGCGGAGTGCAGGATCACCGTGCCGCCCTTGAGCAGGGTGGGCAGGCACACCATGCCGAGCGCGGCGGCGTGGAACAGCGGCGCGGCGACCAGTGCCCGCTCGTCGCTCGCCAGGTCGGTCTCCACCAGGACGTTGACGCAGTTCCAGGTGAGGTTGCCGTGGGTGAGCATCGCGCCCTTGGGGCGTCCGGTGCTGCCCGAGGTGTACATCAGCAGGCACACGTCGTCGAGGCCGACGGGCAGGTCGGGCGGCTCGTCGTCCGCGACGTCCAGCTCGCCCGCGGGCACGCGCAGCAGCCGGTCGGCGGCGAGCGCCGCGACCGTCTCCGCGTGCTCCCGGGTGTGGATCAGGACCGACGCGCCGGAGTCGGCCAGCGCGTGGTCCAGTTCCGGGACGCCCAGCCGGAAGTTCAGCGGCACGAACACCGCGCCGGCCTGCCCGCACGCGAACAGGGTCTCCAGGTAGGCCGGGTGGTTCGGCCCGAGGTAGGCCACCCGGTCGCCGGGGCGGACCCCGGCGGCCCGCAGCCCGTTGGCGAGCCGCGCGACGCGGCGGGACAGCTCGGCGTAGGTCAGCGCCGTCCCGCCGTGCCGGACGGCTGTCGCGTGCGGGCTCATCCTGGCGCGGCGCACCGGCCAGGAGCCCAGACCCTGGTTGCGCACTACTTCTCCGGGTCGAAGGCGCTCAGGCCGGGCCGGTAGGACTTCTGGTCGAGGAACTGGGTCAGCCCCTTGGCGCGGGCGCCCGCCTTGTCGGCGAACTGGGACTGGTCGAGCTTGGCGTAGAGGTAGTCCTCGGCCTGCTCCCAGGGCATCTCCTGGGCGATCTTGTACCCGGTCTTGGCCGCGTGCAGGACCACCTGGTTCATCGACGCGAGCTTCAGCGCCACCTCGCGGGTGCGCTCCCGCAGCCGGTCGGCGGGCAGCGCCTCGTTGACCAGGCGCATCTCCGCCGCGCGGCGGCCGTCGAAGGGCTCACCGGTCATGATGTAGTACAGCGCGTCGCGCTGCGGCACGGTCGCTGCCAGCGCCCGGCTGACCACGCCGCCCGGCGGGATGCCCCAGTTGACCTCGGACAGCCCGAACTGCGCGTCCTCGTCGGCGAAGGCCAGGTCGCAGGCCACCAGCGGGGTGAACGCGCCGCCGAAGCACCAGCCGTTGACCATCGCGATCGTCGGCTTGCTCCAGTTCGCCAGCCGCTTCCACTGCCACTCCGCGCTGGCCCGCCGCACCTTGATCTGCACGGCGGTGCTGCCGGTGGCGTCGACCTCGCGGAAGTACTCCTTGAGGTCCATGCCCGCGGAGAACGACTCGCCCGCGCCGGTCAGCACCAGCACCCGGCAGCGGTCGTCGCCCTCCAGGTGGTCCAGCACCCGCACCATCTCGTCGTTCAGGGTGGGGTTCATGGCGTTGCGCTTGTCCGGCCGGTTGAGCGTGACCCAGGCGATGCCTTCGTCGAACTCCACCAGAACCGTCTCGCCCCACGGCTCCGTCCGGACCCGCCCGTTGCCGACCGCTGTGCTCATGCATCGCTCCCTATATCAGTAGTTCTGATATAGGGATAGCAAGAGCGGGCCGACGGCGTCAAGGTCAGATGGATCGCAAGGCCTCCGTCGGCGCCATCCGGGCGGCGCGGATCGCCGGGAGCAGGCCGGCCAGCGCGCCGATCAGGACGGCGGCGACCAGCCCGCCGAGCGCGGCCAGCAGCAGCGCCTCGGACAGGAACCGCCGAGCCCGGTGAACAGGCCGTTCGGCGCTGACTGCGCCGCCGCCCGCGCCTCCAGCGGACTGAGGGTGACGGGCTCGGGCGCGACGCGCCGGTGAGCGCGGTTGCCGCGACCGGGCGGCGCCTTCCCGGCGGCCGCGGCCGGTGCGGACAATCGGGGGCATGAGGTGTCCCTGCGGGTCCGGTGAGACGTACGACAACTGCTGCGCGCCCCTGCACCGCGGCGAGTCCGCGGCGCCGACCGCCGAACGGCTGATGCGCTCGCGGTTCAGCGCGTTCGCCGTCGGGGACGTCGGCTACCTGCTCGCCAGCTGGCACCCGGACACCCGCCCGGCCACGATCCGGCTCGACCCGGACCAGCGCTGGACGCGGCTGGACGTGCTGGCCACCACCGGCGGCAGCCCGTTCCACACCGACGGCACCGTCGAGTTCCGCGCCCACTACCGCACCCCGGACGGGCCCGGCTCGCTGCACGAGGACAGCGAGTTCACCCGCGTGGACGGCCGCTGGGTGTACACGCGGCCGCGGCGGGTAGCCCGCGGGGCATGACCGAGTTCGAACGCGAACGCGCCATGCCGGCCCCGGCGGAGCGGGTGTTCACCGTGGCCGCCGACGTGAACCGGCTCGACGAGTGGCTGCCCGGCGTGATCACCGTCCACCCGGCCGAGCCCGAGGGCGTGGACGTCGACGTGCACGACCCGGCAGGCGAGTACGAGGCGCCCGGCGTGCTGGGCGCGCGCCGCGAGCAGCTGCGGCTGGAGTGGGGCCGCCGCGGCAGCGCCGACTACAGCGGCTGGCTGCAGGTGTCCTCGGCCGAGGGCGGCTCCAGCTACGCCACGCTGCACCTGTCCTTCCACGGCGACCAGCCGGCCGCCCACGGCGGCAGCGCCGCCGACGACGTCGAGCGGCGGCTGGACGAGTCGCTGGACCGGCTGGCGAACCTGGTGTCGGCGAGCTGAACCCCGACCGGGTGATACGTTTCCTCCCGATCACCCGGAAGAGGTTCGATGTCCCGCAGATCCTGGCCGCGCCCGGCGCTCGCCGTCCTCACGCTCGCGACCGGCGCCGCCGGGATCGTGACGGTTTCGCTCGCGTCACCCGCTCCCGCGCCGCCCGTCTGGTCGGGCCGAAGGGGCTGGTCAAGGAGCGCCTGGCCGCCCTGCGCGAGGCCGGG
>NZ_JBEXTZ010000152.1:0-13752 GCF_040614195.1 Amycolatopsis sp. NPDC006125 | reverse complement strand
AGGGTTGTCAAGGCACGCTTTCCCGCCTTGACAACCCTGCTCGGCGACTGAAACACAATCAGGGTGAGGGGGCGGGGGTGGTCGGAAGGTGACCTTCCGGCGCCGCAAGGCGCACCGCCCGCAGGGCGGACTCCCCGGCCGTGTCAGGCGACGCGATGACCACCCGGCTCCGGTGGGGTTGGACCCCAGGTAACCCTTGTGGTTCCGGCCGATTACACTGAACAGGTTGTCTCGGCGAGGCGGGCTCCATGCTGCACCCGGTGCCCGACGTGATCGACGCGGCGGCTTGAGGTCCGCTGCTCGAGCATGTCCGTGGAACTCGCCGCCGATGCGACCACCCGCCATCTGCGCCGCCACGCAAAATTGTTTGAAGGAGTGCTACACCGTGTCCGAGGTACGTCTGTCCGCCGAGCCCCGCACCGAGTTCGGCAAGGGCGCCGCGCGCCGCACCCGTCGCGCCGGCAAGGTTCCCGCCGTGCTGTACGGCCACGGTACCGACCCCCGCCACCTGGCCCTGCCCGCTCTGGAGTTCGCCCGCGTCATCCGTGAGAACGGCAGCAACGCGGTCCTCACCCTCAGCCTCAACGGCGACACCGAGCTGGCCCTGACCAAGACGGTCACCGTGCACCCGATCAAGAACTACATCGAGCACGTCGACCTGCTGGTCGTCCAGCGTGGCGAGAAGGTCACCGTGGACGTCCCGGTCGTGCTGACCGGCGAGCCGGCCCCGGGCACCCTGCAGGTGCAGGAGGTCGACACCCTGTCGATCGAGGTCGAGGCGCTGCACATCCCGGAGCAGTTCGAGGTGTCCATCGAGGGCGCCGAGGCCGGCACCCAGATCCTCGCCTCGCAGGTCACCCTGCCCGCCGGCGCGGTCCTGCTGACCGACCCGGAGAGCCTGGTCGTCGCCGTCAACGAGGCGCAGGCCACCTCCGCGGAGCCCGCCGAGGAGACCGGCGACGAGGCGGCCGAGAGCGCCGCCGAGTAAGTGAGTTCGGACGTTCCCGGGGCCGGCGAGCTGGTTCTGCTCGTCGGCCTCGGCAATCCCGGCCCGCGTTACGCCGGCAACCGGCACAACGTGGGTTTCATAGTGCTCGACGAGCTCGCCGCCCGCGTCGGCGGCAAGTTCAAGACCCACAAGTCCGGCGGTGAGGTCCTGGAAGGGCGTCTCGCCGGGCGTCGCGTCGTGCTGGTCAAGCCGCGGTCGTTCATGAACGTCTCCGGCGGCCCGGTCGCGGGCGCGGCCAAGTTCTACAAGGTCGACCCGAGCGGCGTCGTCGTCGTGCACGACGAGCTGGACGTGCCGTTCGGCGGGCTGAAGCTCAAGCTCGGCGGCGGCGAAGGCGGCCACAACGGGCTGCGGTCGATCAGCAAGTCCCTCGGCACGCGTGACTACTACCGCGTGCGCTTCGGCATCGGGCGGCCCCCTGGCCGGATGGACCCCGCCGATTTCGTGCTCAAGGACTTCTCCACGGTGGAGCGCAAGGACCTCCCGCTGGAGCTGGACCGGTGCGCCGACGCCGTCGAAGCGCTGATCGGCAAAGGGCTGACGGCGGCCCAAAACGACTTCCACGCTGGGTGAGCGTCAGTCACCCACAGGTGTTCCTCTCACCGCTCCATGGTGTTCCAGGGGGACAAATGCTCTTCCGGAGGTTTGATCCGGCGGCTAGGACGGGATTAGGGAAGTTGTCCCGTCCACGCTGAACTGGAGCACTCCACATGTCCCTTTCCGCCGAAGACGTTTATCGAGTCGAGTTCGGTAACGCCCCCATCGGCCGGCGCGGGTACGCCAAGCACGAGGTCGACGAGTTCGTCGAGCGCATCGCCAGGACCCTGGTGGGCGAGGACGACCTGACGGCCGCCGAGGTGCACCACGTCATGTTCAGCAAGCCGCTGCTCGGGAAGCGGGGCTACGACGAGCGCGAGGTCGACGAGTTCCTCGACCAGGTCGAAGACGAGTTCGCCCGCCGAGGCGGCCGCCCCTACCCGGTGCCCGAGGCCCGGACGGTCACGCAGGCGACCGCACCACGCGCGGAAGGCGACCCGGCCGAGATCCCGAAGGTGACCCTCACGGAGTGAGCAACCGCCGAACTCGCGCCTGAGCGCAGACCACACCCCCTGGAACGTGGGGCTCGCGCACACCCGGCGAGCCCCACGCCCAGCGAGCCCTGCGCCCGGCCCCGCGAACCCCACACCCCAGCGAATGAACTCCCCACCCGGGCCGGGTGGGGCGGCGGTCAGGAGGCGGCGTTCTTCGCGATCGCGTCGGCGTACTGGACCGCCGTCGCCGCGCGTTTGACCTTGCCGGACGGCGTCTTGGGCAGGCTGCCTGCCGGCAGGACGACCACCGCGTACGGCCGCGCGTCCACCGCGTCCCGCACCCGCGCCGCGACCTCCTTCTGCAGCCTCCGCTCGGCCTCGGCGTCGCCGGCCAGCTTCGACTCCAGCACCACCGCGAACCGCTCCCGGCGCGTCCCCGCGTCGATCCGCACGGCCACCGCGTTGCCGGCCCGCACCCCGTCCACGGCGGTCGCGGCGCGCTCGATGTCCGTCGGGTAGATGTTGCGGCCACCCATGATGATGACGTCCTTGCGGCGCCCGCAGATCACGATCTGCCCGTCGACCAGGTACCCGAGGTCGCCGGTCGCGAGCCAGCCCTCGGCGTCCTGCGTCGGCTTCGGGCCCTCCATCGTCAGGTAACCGGGCGTCACGGCCGGGCCGGTCAGCTGGATCTCCCCGACCTCGCGGTCGCCGAGCACCTTGCCGCTGTCGTCGACGATCCGCGCCTCCAGCCCGTCCAGCGGGCGGCCCAGCACGGCGAACGAGCGGACCTCCTCGGTCCCGCGCCGCGGGTCGCCCTCGGGCACCGGCACCGCCCGGTTGTCCGCCTCGAGCGCGTCGGCCTCGATGACGTCCAGCGTCAGTCCGGTGAACAGCGGCGCGAACGACACCGCGAGGGTCGCCTCGGCCATGCCGTACGCGGGGAACACGCACTCCGCGGGCATCTTGAACCGGGCGCCGCCCTCGACGAACGACTGCACGGCCGACTCGTCGATCGGCTCGGCCCCGTTCAGCGCGATCCGCAGCGTGGACAGGTCGTAAGCGTTTTCGTCCTCCACCCGCTGCAGCCGCTTGCCGACGATGGCGTAGGCGAAGTTCGGGGCCGCGGTGGTGGTGGCGCGGTACTTGCTGATCAGCTCGGGCCAGATCAGCGGCCCGGTGAGGAACTCGGCCGGGGTGATCTTGATCAGCTCCACGCCGAACGTCATCGGCACGGTCAGGAACCCGACCATGCCCATGTCGTGGAAGGTGGGCAGCCAGGACACCATGATGTCCTTCGCGAAGTCGAACTCCGCCCGCTCCACCATGGCCTTGACGTTGGTGTAGAGGTTGCCGTGGGTGATCCGCACGGCCTTCGGGTCGGCGGTCGAGCCGCTGGTGAGCTGCAGCAGCGCCAGGTCGTCCTCGCCGCGCGCCACCGGCTCGGCGATCGGCTCGCCGTCGAACAGGTCGGTGATCATCCGGAACCCGATGTTGTGCTCGGTGAGCACGGGCGCGAGCGCGTCGAACGGCTCGCCGAGCACGACCAGCTTCGCGTCGATCATGCCCAGCACCTTGACCGTGTCCTCGGCCCACAGCGCGAGGTCGGTGCGCGGGGTGGGCTGGTGCAGCATCGTCACGCTGCCCCCGGCGAGCCACACCGCCTGCACCGTCGGTGCGATCAGGGCGGGCGCCCCGGCCAGTACGGCGACGGCGCTGCCCGGCTCCAGGCCGCCCGCGACGAGCGCGCCGGCCATCCGCCGCGCCTGCTCGTGGACTTCTGCCCAGGTCCGGCGGACCGGCTCCTTCGGCTCCCCGGTGACCATGCCACGCAACTGACCACCCTCCGCAGCGGTGCGGACGAGCGTCTCCACGAACCGACTCATGGCGCTCACCTTATCCGGCGACGAAGTTCCCCGGATCGTCCCGGCGGCGGTGTCGAAACCCGCCCCCGCGCTCCGACCTCCTGGTAAGACAGCCCTTGAGGAGGCACCCGTGAAGTACTTGCTGATCATGCACATGAACCCCGCCGTGTGGGAGTCGCTGACGGAGGAGGAGCGCAACGCGATCATGAGCGGGCACGGACCGTTCATGGACGCCATCCGCGAGTCCGGCGAGTTCATCGGCACGACCGCGCTGGCCGACCCGTCGAACAGCGCGGTCGTGCGGGTGCGGGACGGCGCGCAGGTGGTGACCGACGGCCCGTACCTGGAGGCGAAGGAGTACCTCGGCGGGTACTACCTGGTGGACGTCGAAAGCCGGGAACGCGCACTGGAACTGGCCGCGATGATCCCGGACGCCGCGGTCGACGGGCTCGGCATCGAGGTCCGGCCGGTGATGTTCTCGGCAGGCACCGAGATGTGAGACCCGGTGCCGGGCGGGGTGGCCCGCCCGGCACCGGCGGTCACACCGCGCGGGAGCCGGCCGAGGCCATGCCCAGCCAGGTGTGCGGGTTGCCCTGCCAGCACCAGCCGAGCTTCGGCGCCCGCTTGCTGATCCAGATCGCCGGCACCCGCCGGTCGCCGCAGCGCGAACCGCCCAGCGAGAAGCACTTGTTCTTGACCAGCACCTCCGGGAAGTGCGTGATCAGGGCGATGCCCTCCTCGATGGTGAGCAGGGTGCGGCTGCGGCCGGCGATCACCTCCATCGCGTCGTTCGGGACCGCGCCGCAGAACTCCTCGCCGCGCTCGACGTCGAACAACAGGTAGGCGTCCGGGGCCGGGAGGTCCACAGTGGACACGAACCGGTCGAGCGATCCGGGTTCGAAGGAGTGGTCGACGAACCCGGGCAGCCTCCCGCGGTGCAGGGTGGTGCGCGGCATCGTCTCCTCGATCGGTGCGACCTTCCGGGTCACGACCAGCAGGAACGGCACGCGGCCCGCCTCCGGGTCGAGGTCGCCGGCCCGGGCCGCGGCGCGCAGCGGCTCGACCAGTGCGCGGAAGCCGTCCTCGTCGAGCCCGGCGAGCGCCGGGTAGCCGCGGTCCACCAGGTTGGCGACCTGGCGGTCGAATTCGGC
This sequence comes from Amycolatopsis sp. NPDC006125, assembly GCF_040614195.1. NCBI lineage: Bacteria > Bacillati > Actinomycetota > Actinomycetes > Pseudonocardiales > Pseudonocardiaceae > Amycolatopsis > Amycolatopsis sp. NPDC006125. Next base: position 8,696 of record NZ_JBEXTZ010000152.1, on the reverse strand, counting down.
TGTCACGTCGAACGTCAAGCCCTTACCTCCTTGATCGCGGCGATGTCGGCGGGCGTGCCGGACATGATCGTCCGCACGTGCCGGGTGACCAGTTCGACCGGCCAGTCCCACCAGGCGGCGCGTTCGAGCCGTTCGACGTCCTCCGGCTCGTAGCGAGCGCGGATCGGCCGGGCCGGGTTGCCGCCGACGATCGTGTACGGCGGCACCTCGGCGGTGACGACCGCGCCCGCGGCGATGATCGCGCCGTTGCCGATCGTCACGCCGGGCATCACGGTCGCGCCGTAGCCGAACCAGACGTCGTTGCCCACCACCGTGTCGCCCCGGCTGGGCATGTTCGTGACGAGGTCCAGTGTGGACTCCGCCCACGCGCCGCCGAACATCGTGAACGGGTAGGTCGACACCCCCATCGTCGGGTGTTCCGCCCCGGCCATCAGGAACCGCGTGCCGGAGGCGATCGCGCAGTACTTGCCGATGATCAGCTTCTCCGGCCCGTAGGCGTAGAGGACGTTGCGGGTCTCGAACTCGGTGGCGGCGTCCGGGTCGTCGTAGTAGGTGAACTCGCCGACCTGGATACGCGGATCGGTGACCAGCGGTTTCAGGAACACCACGCGCGGGTGCTCGGCGAGCGGGTGGAGCACGGTGGGGTCTGGCACGAACACCTCACAGGAGTAAACTTACTACCGACGTAAACTTATCCCGAGCACAGGCTGGTTGTCAACGTAAAAGTAGGACGAGGGTAAGATTCGCTCATGACCGTCACGGGCCTCCGCGAAGCCAAGAAGCAAGAGACGCGGCAGTTGATCTCCGACCAGGCGACCCGGCTCTTCATGGCGAAGGGTTTCGAGCAGACGACGATCGCCGAGATCGCGGAGGCCGCGCGGGTCGCGAAGAAGACCGTGACCAACTACTTCCCGCGCAAGGAGGACCTGGCGTTCGACCACCAGGACCAGTTCGTGGCGAGCCTGGCCCGCACGGTCGTGGCCCGCGAGCCGGGTGAGTCGGCGCTGGCCGCGCTGCGCCGGGACTTCCTGGGGGCGGTCGAGCGGCAGGACCCGGTCGCGGGGTTCGCGGGCCCGGAGTTCAGCCGGATGATCGCGGAGAGCCCGACGCTGTCGGTGTGCCTGCGCGGCCTGCACGACCAGCGCGAGGAGGCGCTGGCCGCCACCCTCGCCGAAGCGACCGGAGCCGCACCCGGCGACATCACACCCCGCGCGGCGGCGTCGGTGCTCGGTGGGGTGCACCGGGTGCTGTTCGCGCGCATCCAGGAGCTGACCCTGGCCGGCCGGGACAACCCGGAGATCGCCGCCGTGGTCGGCCCGGAGGCCGAGCAGGCGTTCGCCCTGCTGGAACCCTCACTCGGCGACTACGCCCGCGCCTGACCGGAGACCGGCACCAAGGCCCTCAGTGATGGCGTCGAAGCAGCCCGGTGCGCCTACTCCACCAGTTCGGAGGTCTCCAGCCAGCGCGCCTCGACGTCCTCGATCTCCGCGCGCACCGTCTTCAGCTCCGTGTTCAGCTCGACCAGCTTGTCCGGCTCGGTGGCGTGCTCGGCGAGCTGCTCGTGCAGCTTCGTCTCCCGCGCGTGCAGCTGGTCCAGCCGCCGCTCCAACCGGGACAGTTCCTTCTGCGCCGCCCGGAACTCCGCCGCGCTGGACGTCTTCTGCGCGGGCTTCGGCGCCGACACCGAGGCACGGGCGGACGCCCGCCGCGACAGGTACTCGTCGATTCCGCCGGGCAGGTGCGTGATCCGGCCGTCGCCGAACAGGGCGTACACCGCGTCCGTCACGCGTTCCACCAGGTAGCGGTCGTGCGAGACCACGACCATCGTGCCCGGCCAGGAGTCCAGCAGGTCCTCCAGCTGCTGCAGCGTGTCGATGTCCAGGTCGTTCGTCGGCTCGTCGAGCAGCAGCACGTTCGGCTCGGCCATCAGCAGCCGCGCCAGCTGCAGCCGCCGCCGCTCGCCGCCGGACAGGTCCTCCACCGGCGTCCACTGCCGCGCCGGCGGGAACCCGAGCTTCTCCGCCAGCTGCGACGCCGACAGCTCCTGCTTGCCCAGCACGACCCGCGCCGAGACCTCCTCGACGGCCTCCAGCACCCGCAGCTGCCCCGGCAGCTCGTCCAGCTCCTGCGACAGGTGCGCCAGCCGCACCGTCTTGCCCTCGATCCGCCGCCCCGCGACCGGCTCGCGCTCCCCTGCCAGCAGCTTCAGCAGCGTCGTCTTGCCTGACCCGTTCACGCCGACCAGCCCGAACCGGTCACCCGGCCCGATCCGCCAGGTGAGCCCCTCGACGACCGTCTTGTCGCCGGCCTTGAGGGTCACGTCCTCCAGCTCCAGCACGGTCTTGCCGAGCCGCCGCTTCGCGAACGACATCAGCTCGGCCGTGTCGCGCGGCTCCGGCACGTCCGCGATCAGCGCCTCGGCCGCCTCGATCCGGTACCGCGGCTTCGACGTGCGGGCCTTCGCGCCGCGCTGCAGCCAGGCCAGCTCCTTGCGCGCGAGGTTGCGCCGCTTCTCCTCCATCGACGCCGCGAGCCGTGCCCGCTCGGCGCGCGCGAAGATCCAGTCCGCGTACCCGCCCTCGTACTGCTCGACGCGGCCGTCGGCGACCTCCCAGGTCCGCCCGCACACCGTGTCCAGGAACCACCGGTCGTGGGTGACGACCACGAGCGCGGACCGCCGCGCCAGCAGGTGGTCGGCGAGCCAGCGCACGCCCTCGACGTCGAGGTGGTTGGTCGGCTCGTCGAGCACCAGCAGGTCCAGGTCGCCGATCAGCGCGGCGGCCAGCGCGACCCGGCGACGCTCCCCACCGGACAGTGTCGCGGTCGGGTTGTCCAGCCCCAAGTCGGTGATCCCGAGTCCCTCCACAATGGACCGGACCCGGGCGTCGGCCGCCCACTCGTGCTCGGCGTCGAAACCGGCGAGCACGGCGTCGCGGATCGAACTGCCCTCCGCCAGCTCCGTGCGCTGGGTGACCACCGCGAGCCGCAGCCCGCGGACCTGGCTCACCCGGCCGGAATCCGGCTCGGCGAGTCCGGAGAGGACCTCCAGCAGCGTGGTCTTGCCACCGCCGTTGAGGCCGACGACGCCGATGCGCTCGCCTTCGCCGACGCCGAGGGAGACGTTGTCCAGCAGCGGGCGGACCCCGTAGGACTTGGAGACCGCCTCGAGGTTGATCAAATTCGCCACTACGCGTGCACCTGCGGAGGAGTGGGCCGGTGTTCGTCGCCGCCGACGAGCCGCGCGCCCGGCACCGGGCCGTGCGCGACCCGCACCGTCCGGCACACGCCGGCCCCGGCCAGCTCGGCCGCGACCTCGAGCGCGGACTCCGCGTCAGCGCACAGGAACGCGCACGTCGGGCCGGAACCGGACACGGTGCCTGCCAGCGCGCCGGCGTTCACCCCGGCGCGCAGCGTGCGGCGCAGGCCGGGCCGCAGCGACACCGCGGCGGCCTGCAGGTCGTTGCCGAGCAACAGGGCCAGCTGACGCGGGTCGCCGGAGGCCAGCGCCTCGACGACCGGCGCGTGCGAGCCGACGCGCGGCGGGTTGCCGGTCTCGCGGAGCCGGTCGAGTTCGGCGTACACGCGCTCGGTGGACAGCCCGCGCTGGTCGAACGCGAGCACCCAGTGGAAGGTGTGCCGCGACAGGACCGGCACCAGCTGCTCGCCGCGGCCGGTGCCCAGCGCGGTGCCGCCGTAGAGCCCGAACGGCACGTCCGAGCCGAGCTTCGCCGCGATCCCGGCGAGCTCGTCGCGCCCGATGTCCAGCTTCCACAGCGCGGCGAGGGCGACCAGCGTGCCCGCGGCGTCGGCGCTGCCGCCCGCCATTCCACCCGCGACGGGGATCCCCTTGCGGAGGACCACCCGGACGTTCGAGGCCCCGTCGGTCTTGCCGACGTGCGCGGCCAGCGCCTCGACCGCGCGCCACGCGAGGTTGCTGGCGCCGGTGGGCACGACCTGCTCACCCTCGCCGTAGACCTCGACACCCGGCTCCTCGGCCAGCGCGACGGTGACCTCGTCGGTCAGCGAAAGCGCGTGGAAGACGGTCGTCAGGTCGTGGAAACCGTCCGGGCGCAGGTCGCCGACCGACAGGTGCAGGTTGATCTTGGAGGGCACCCTGACGGTGACAGGTGGCGGTACGACGGCGAGCACCAGTCAAGCCTACGTGCCCGCCGGAGAGCGTGGAGAGGCAAGCTCCAGTGCGACGCGCAGCGCCACGTCGGCCGACTGCTCGCTCGGGTTTTCGTCCAGGAACTGCGGGTTGTTGCCGAGCATGAGCGCGACCAGGGCGAGCCGGGAGCGCAACTGGTCCTCGGGGCTCGCGTCGGCGGGGACGAGGAAGGTGAACAGCCCCTTCATCCGTGTCGCGAGCACGTGCCCGGCGTGCAGGTCCTTCAGCGCGGGCTGGTTGTCCTGCATGAACCGCATGATCGGGCCGAACCGGCCCTGGATCAGGTCGGAGAGCCTGCGCAGCAGCTCCTCGCGGGCCTGCGCGGGATCGTTCTGGGCCCGCGCCCACTCGATGATCTCGTCGAGCGAGGCGCCGATGTCCTCGATCAGGCTGTGGACGATGTCTTCCTTCGTCCGGAAGTGGTAGTAGAGCGCGGCTTTGGTCACCCCGAGCGCTTCCGCGATCTCCCGCAACGACGTCTTCTCGTAGCCCTGCTCGACGAACAGGTCCAGCGCGATCTGCTGGATGCGCTCGCGCGTGTCGGTCCGCCGCCCCGCCATGACCGTCCTTCCTGAGGAACTCTCAAACTTGCTTGACGCCCGGCTAGGAATGGGCCTACCGTGTCGGCAGCGTCATTACTTGTCGGCCGACTAGTAATGCTTGCTCTCAGTCTAACCCAGTTCTCCACCAGGGGGTTTCCACCATGACGACAACCACTCCGGCGCCGGTGACGGCGCCGGCCGACTCGAGGAAGTGGTGGGCGCTCGCCGTCGTCGGGCTCGCCCAGCTCCTCGTCATCATCGACACCACCATCGTCAACATCGCGCTGCCCACCGCGCAGGCCGACCTCGGCATGTCCGACGTGGCCAGGCAGTGGGCGATCACCGCCTACACGCTCACCTTCGGCGGTCTGCTGCTGCTCGGCGGACGGCTGGCCGACCGGCTGGGCCGCAAGAACACGCTCATCGTGGGCGCGCTCGGCTTCGCCGCCGCGTCCGCGCTCGGCGGGATGGCCACCGGCTCGGGTCTGCTCATCGCCGCCCGCGCGGCCCAGGGGGTCTTCGCCGCGCTGCTGGCGCCGTCCACGCTCTCGCTGCTGACCATCACCTTCACCGAGGCGAAGGAACGGGCCAAGGCGTTCGGGATCTACAGCGCCATCATGATGTCCGGCGGTGCGGTCGGGCTGGTCGCCGGTGGCGCGCTGGCCGAGTACGCGTCCTGGCGCTGGTGCCTCTACGTGAACCTGCCGATCGCGGTCGCCGCCGCCATCGCGGGCTGGTTCGTGCTGCCGAACGTGCCGGGCCACCGCTCGACGCGACTGGACTGGATCAGCGGCGCGCTCGGCAGCGCGGGGATCGCCGGGCTCGTCTACGGCCTCTCCGAGGCCGCGACCCGCGGCTGGGGTTCGGCAGTGGTGCTCGGCACGCTGGCCGCGGCGGTGGCGCTGCTGGCCGGGTTCGTGTTCCGGCAGGCCCGGGTCCGGAACCCCCTGCTGCCGCTGCACGTCCTGGCCGACCGCGCCCGCTCCTCGGGCTTCCTGACCATCGCCGTCGCGGCCTTCGGGATGTTCGGGATGTTCCTGTTCCTCACCTACCAGCTGCAGGCGATCATGGGCTTCGGCGCGCTCGGCGCCGGCCTGGCGTTCCTGCCGTTCCTGCTGGGCAATGTCACGGTCTCGACGCTGCTGACGCGCCGGCTGATCCCGCGGACCGGGCCGCGCCCGCTGCTGGTGACCGGGCTCCTGCTGATGGCCGCCGGGCTCGCCGGGCTGACCCAGCTGTCGGTCGACACGTCCTACTGGAGCCTGGTCCTGCCGGTGGAACTGGTGCTGGGCGCGGGCGCCGGGCTGGCGATGCCGACGGTCATGAACATCGCGACCGCCCGGGTGGAGCCGAAGGACTCGGGGGTGGCGTCGGCGTTCATCACCACGTCCCAGCAGGTCGGCGCGTCGATCGGCACGGCGTCGCTGAACACGATCGCGGCGAGCGCGACCGCCTCGGTCGCCGGCCTGGCCCTGCCCGCGGCGACCGTGCACGGCTACGCCGTGGCGAACGGCTGGGCCGCGGCGATCGTGGCCGCGGGCGCGATCGCGGTCGGGGTCCTGGTGCGGGGCAAGTGAAAACGAGGAGGGGCGCCCGGCCGGGACGCCCCTCCTTGCGTGCCTGGTCAGGCCGCGACGATGCTCTTCGGGCCTTCCTTCGGGTGCACGACGTGCGCTCCCCGGTCGGCGATCCACGCCAGCGCCGCGTCGGCCTGGCTGCCGTTGACGCCGACGCGGAAGCGGGCCACCGGGGTGTCCCCGACGCGGGTCAGGCCGCCGCCGATGGTGGCGAGCTCGACCTCGAACCGGGCGGAGGCCTCGGGCAGCAGCGCGCCGACGGCCGCGAAGCCGATCAGCACCACGTCGACGGACCGGTCGTAGCTCGACGACTGGCTGCGCGGCGTGTCGATCGGGGGCAGCAGGCTCTGCGCGACCTTGCTCGCCGGGTTGGCCAGCAGCTCCAGCACGGTGCCCTGCTCGACGAGCCGCCCGTCCTCCAGCACCGCGACCCCGTCGCAGACGCGCCGCACCGCGGCCCCGTCCTGGGTGGTGAGCAGCACCGTCACGCCCAGCTCCGCGCGGGCGCGGTCGAGGACGGTCAGCACGGCGCCGGTCTCCTCGGCGCCGACACCGGCGGTCGGGTCGTCGGCGAGCAGCACGGCCGGGCCCGCGGCCAGCGACCGCGCCAGCGCGACGCGGCGGCGCTGGCCCGGGGTGAGTTCGCTCGGCCGCAGCGCGGCGCGCTGGGTCAGGCCGGCCAGGTCGAGCAGGCGGCCGACGCGGCTGCGCCGCTGCGGGCCCTCCAGGCCGAGCTGCTCCAGCGGGGCCGCGACGTTGCCCGCCACGGTGCGCTCGGCGTGCAGCACCGGCTGCGCGTCCAGCACCGCAACCTGGCGGCGCACCTCACGCAGCTTCCGCCCGTCGAGGCCGGTGGTGTTCAGCCCGTCCAGGCGGACGACGCCGCGGTCGGGCTTCTCCTGCAGGGCGATGCACCGGGTGAGGGTGGACTTGCCGGAGCCGGCCGGGCCGACGACGCCGAACAGGGCGCCGGCGGGCACCTCGACGCTCACGTCCCGCAGGGCGTGGACGGGCTTGGCGGCACCGGGGAAGGACTTGGTCAGGTTTTCGACAGTGATCACGAATGGCTCCAGCACAACGGGCGCGAACGCGCCGACCGCACACCAAGGAGACCGTCTACAGAGGACGGTCAGGCGAAGTCAGGAAATGGTGGTGAAGGGAAAGCGGTCAGCGACGACACGCACAGACCGTGCGACGACATTCGTCGACGACGCGGCGCCTCGTGAGCATCGTGCGGTACACAGGAATCCTCCATCGGTCCTGGCGTTAGCACCTGCCCCCGGGTGGGGTGGTTGCTGCGGCTTCGGCGAGCCAGGTCTCTCAGCCGCTCGGGATGGATACCTCAAAGAGTAGAACGGACTTCACATCTTTTTGGCAAGTCCCTGGTCCGGATCAGGGTGCGAGATCACACAAACGGTGGTAAGGACTTGCTCCTGGCGATCTTGGCGAAGTCCCTTACCCCCAGTTGCTCGCCCCGAGCGCGGGGGTCGACGCCGGCCGCGCGGAGGATCGCCTCGGCCTTCTCCCCCGAGCCCGCCCACGACGACAACGCGGCACGCAGCGTCTTGCGACGCTGGGCGAAGGCGGCGTCGACGACGGCGAAGACCTCGTCCCGGTCCGCGTCCGACACCGGTTCCGCGGCGCGCTCGAAGCCGACGAGCGCGGAGTCGACGTTCGGCACCGGCCAGAACACGGCACGTGGCACGGGCGCGACCTTGCGGGCCGGGCCGTACCAGGCGAGCTTCACGCTCGGGACGCCGTAGGTGCGGCTGCCGGGGCCCGCGGCCATCCGGTCGGCGACCTCCGTCTGCACCATCACCAGGCCGTGCGCCAGCGACGGCAGCTCGGCGAGCAGGTGCAGGACCACCGGGACGGCGACGTTGTAGGGCAGGTTGGCCACGAGGTGCGTGGGCTGGTCGGCGAGGTCCTCGGCGGCGAGCTTGAGGGCGTCCTGGATGTGGACGGTGAACCGGGCGGCAGCCTCGGGGGCGCGCTCGGCGACCGTGGCCGGCAGGCGCTCGCCGAGGACCGGGTCGATTTCGACGGCGGTGACGTGCGCGCCCGAATCCAGGAGGCCGAGCGTCAGCGAGCCGAGGCCGGGGCCGACTTCGAGGACGTGGTCGCCTTGGCCCACCCCGGAGAGGTCGACGATGCGGCGGACGGTGTTCGGGTCGTGCACGAAGTTCTGGCCGAGCTTCTTCGTGGGACGCACGTCCAGCTCGGCGGCCAAGCCACGGATCTCGGCTGGTCCGAGCAGTGCTGTCACGGGGATGGATCGTAGCCGCTACGCGGGTGTCCAGGGCGCCGGGCTTCGCTTCGCTACGCCCGGGTCTGCTCCTCCCGAACCCGATCTTTCAGTGTTCGGTTGCCGAGACACCGCGTCAAGCCGGGAAAGCGTGGCTTGACCCG
>NZ_JBEXTZ010000151.1:0-13794 GCF_040614195.1 Amycolatopsis sp. NPDC006125 | reverse complement strand
AGGGCAGTTGCTCACGCTGCGCGAGTACCAGGTGCTCGCCGGCATGGCGCTGGGCATGACGAACGAGGAGATCGGTGCCGACCTCTACATCTCGGTCGACACCGTGAAAACCCACGCGCGTCGCCTGTTCCGCAAGCTCGACGTGAAGAACCGCACCCAGGCCGCGATGGCGGCCCCGGCCGCGCTGCGCCACCTCGTGGGAGGTGCCGCGTGACCGCCGCCCGCCAGCTCCTCGAGCGCCGCTACGTCGAGATGGACGAGGACGTGTTCTTCACGTTCTGCGCCTGGGCTGAGCGAGCCGGGTTCTGCATCGTCGAGCACCCGAAGGTTGCCGGCCAGCTGGTGGTCAAGGACCTCCCGCGCGGCCACATCGTCGCCGTGCCGCAACTGGGCTACACCCAGTTTCAGGCGCTGTTTGCGATCGCCAAGGGCATGTCCAACCCGGACATCGCCCGCGAGCTCGGCGTGCGCCTGAAAACCGTCAGGGAGCGGATCACCGCGCTGTTCCGCAACCTCGAGGTGCACGACCGTGCCGCCGCCGTCGACACCGCCTGGCGCCTCGGGATCTTGGGACACGAGCGATGAAGCGCAGCGCCGCGGTGATCACCGGCGACAACGCCGAGATCTTGTGCGCCACCAGCCCGGACGCGCACCGCACGCACGAGATGGACCGGGTGTGCGGCGGCGGCATCGACCAGCCCGCGTGGCCGGCCTGCCGCGAGCCCGGCACCTGGCTCATCCGGCGCTACCAGCACGCCTACTGCTCCGACCACGCCGCGATCCGCCTGCACACCTGGCACCTCTGGGGAGGCCTCCCGTGAACAAGCACGCCCTCGCGCGCGCCGTCCTCGACGAATGGCGACGCGAGATCGACAGCACGCCGATCCCCATCCTCGTCGACACCGACACCGCCGTCGCGGTCGTGCTCGAAGCGGCGGCCGCGCCGCGGCGGCGCTGATCCGCAGCGGTAGCACCGGTGACCGGCGTCAACCACTCACCCACCCCCATCCCGAACCAGGAGAACACCATGAAGGTCGAACTGGACCTCAACGAGATGCTCGGCATGCAGTACGACGAGGACGGCGATCCCGTCGGCCAGCGTGAGCTGCGCGACGTCATCGTCAGCTCCGCCGCCGAGCAGCTCGTCCGCGAGATCCGGAAGGAGGCCCTGCGCGGCATCCTCAGCAAGGTCGATGCAGTCGTGCAGGACGAGGTCCGCACCATCGTCCAGACCGCGCTGTCGCAGCCGATCCAGCGCACCACAGCGTGGGGCGAACCCCAGGGCGAGCCGACGTCCGTGCTGGAGATCGTGCGCGAGCACGTCGGGAAGTACCTCGAAGGAACCGGCCGCCGCCGCGACTCCCGCAACCGCGAGCCGCAGAACCTGCGCGAGCTCATCGACGATTCCGTTCGCGACGTCCTCAACAAGGAGATGACGCAGGCAGTCAACGACGCGCGCACGAAGGTCAACACCGAGATCCGCGACCACGCACTCAAGGCCGCCGCCAACGCGCTCACCGCGCGCCTCTGAAGCCGCTGGGCCGCCCGCTGTGTCCCGATCACCGCGGGCGGCCCGGCATCCACTACACCAACGAACGAAGGGGGCGAGCGTGGATCTCCAGCATCTCACCGCGCACCAGCCAGCCGAAGCCGTCCACGACGGCCAGAAGACCGTCATCTGCCCGACCTGCCGCACGCCGTTCCCGTGCGAGGTCAACACGAGCACGACCCGGGCGATGATCCGGCCGCTGCCCGAGCTGACCCCCACCGAAAGCTCGACCCTGCACGTGCTCGCCGGCTACATCGCGGCCGTCGGGCGCCCGCCGCTGCTGCGGGAGCTGGCCGCCGCGCTGAACACGCCCCGCGGCACCGTGCGCGGCCGGATCGACCGGCTCGTCACGAAGGGCTACATCACCCGCGAGCCGCGCATCGGCCGCGGCCTGCGCATCGTGAACGGGGCCATCTGATGGCACGCGAGCACGCGCGGGTCTTCACCCGCATCTGGTCCGACCTGGACTGGCGCAAGCTGCCGCCGCTCGAGCAGCGCCTGTACTTCCTCCTGCTGTCCCAGGGCAACGTCACGCAGGCCGGCGTGCTGCCGCTGCAGGCCCGCAAGTGGGCCAAGGGATCCGACTACACCACCGAGGAAGAGATCGCGGCCACGCTCGCCTCCCTGGCCGAGCACCGATTCGTGGTGGTCGACGAGGACACCGAGGAGGTGCTGATCCGCTCGTTCATCCGCAACGACGGCGTGCTGAAGATCCCGAACGTGTTCAAGGCGGCGCTGAAGGCCGCCCTCACGGTGGAATCGCCGAAGCTGCGGCAGGCGCTCGCAACCGAGCTTCGACGGCTGCGCCGCAAGGACGCGAACACCGTTGCTGACGAACTGTTCCCGATTGAATCGGTAACCCATCCCGAACCTATCCCGAACGGTTCGCGAACCAATCCCGAACCCGTAAAGGATCGAGACGAGTTCCCGGAACCCCACGGGGAAGGGGTAGGGGAAGGGGAAGGGGAACCTCTTGCAGGTGGTTCAGTTGGGGGGTCGCGCGCGCCCGCGAGCACGTACCCGCGCGAGGCGCCTCCCACCGAGCAGCGCCCGCCTGCCCAGTGCCGCAAGCACCTCGGCCACACCGACCCGCCGCCCTGCCGCGGCTGCGCCACCGCCCGCGAAGCCGCCGAAGCCTGGGATGCCCAGCAGCGCCACGCCCACCACGACGCCCGCTCCGCCGAAGCCCGCCAACGCGCCGCCGACCGAGCCGCCGCCATCGCCAACTGCGCCCTGTGCGACCCCGCCGGCTACATCGGCACCCAGCTCTGCGACCACGACCCCGACGCCACCGCCCGCGCCGCCCGCGGCCGCGCACTCGTCGAGGCCGAACTCGCCGCACGCCGCACCACCGCCACCCAGGAGACGACGTGACCCTCCCCGGCTACTTCGAAGCCATCTCCGCCGACTGGGAGACCTACTCGCCCATGCCCCGCACCGCCGTCGTCCGGCTCATCGCGCTCATGTGCGAGCTCTCCGGCAACCACGCCCTCGCCACCGCCGGCCCCGCCATCGTCGACGCCTGGGGCACCCAAGCCGCCATCGGCAACTGGGACACCCAGACCGCCATGCAAGCCGTCCGCGACTTCCACGCCCGCCGCCCGCGCCCCATGTGGACCGGCGGACCCAACGCGGGCCAACCCCGCCACATCCTCCCCAGCGACATCACCGACTTCATCCAGCTCGCCCGGCAGGTCCCGGTTGACCCAAGACGCCTTGACCAGCGAGGCCCGGCATGACCCGCCGCAAGCCCCGAGGACGGGACGGGCGCTTCGGCCTCTTCGACAACCAGCCCGGCGCGGCCGACGCCCCGGCCGAGATCCAGGACAACCCGCTCCTCAACCCGTGCAGCCACTGCAACGCCACGGTCCGCCAGCCCTGCACCCGCCCCGGCCCCCGCGGCACACGCATCCCGCTCAAGGGCTTCCACGACGCCCGCAAGCAGAGCGCGCCCGCCTGACCCTTCGACCCGCCCCACCCAGGAAAAGCCAGATGAGGAGACGACTACCGATGCCTGAAACCGAACGCTTCCACCTCGGACACCTGCTGTCGATCACCACCGGAGTCATGCTCAGCCCGGACGGAGTGGGCGGCATCTACCGGATCATCGACCACACCACGGGCCAGCCGCACATGACGCACCAGCTGCCGCGAGCGGCTGAGGAGATCGCGCCCTACCTCACCGAGCAGCACCCGTGGCTCGCCGAGATCACGTGCGGCGGGTTCGACAACGAGGCCGACTACCACGGGTGGATGGATGAGCAGGTCGCCCGGTACGGCGAGTGGCACGCCGTGACGCCGATGCCGCCCGGCCAGTACGTGGGTCGGAACCCGTTGGAGGAGCTCCGCGAGATGGCGCCCGGCGTGCCGATCATCGCCGTCGAGATGCCCGAGGGAGGGGCTGACCCCCGATGACCACCTCGGATCAGGCCGCCAAGATCAACCGGGCCTTCCCCGAGCTCGCCAGCACTCCCGACCAGATGAAGCCGTTCATGCAGGAGCACCACGGCGTGTGGGTGTGCTACATCGGTGAGGACGGCGACGTGATCGCCCTCGGCCACCACGAACCGCGGCGCGTGCTCGCCGCGTTCAACCGCATCGCTCGCAAGGAGTGCGGCCTCGTCAACCTCGTCGACGACCGCAACGCCCGGTACGTCGAGGTCGCCCGCGAGCTGCACTGGCGCATGGCCCGCCTGGTCACCGCCTGCGAAGCACCCGAGCACGACCAGGACATCGAGGAACGCGGCTACTGCTACCACTGCGTCAGCCTCAAGGACGGCGGCTTCTGGGTCGACTGGTCCGACCCCGAGCACCCCGACGCCTTCCCGATCACGACCTGGGAGGCCTGACCGATGACCACCCACAACGAACACCGCGAAGAACTGGTCGAGCTGCTCGAAGACGCCGTCTACGACATCGACCCCAACGACGGCGACAACCTGCTCGCCCGCAACCCCCTCGTCGCCGCCGACGCGATCCTCAACGCGGGCTGGCGGAAGCAGGGGGTCGCACACCCGGACGAGGTCACCGCCGAGGTCGCCGAGATGCTGCGGGCCGACTACGACACCGAACACGACGCCTCGCACCTGCACTGGCAGGACTTCGAGCCCCAGGCCCGGAAGATCGTTGCGGCGGTGAAGCGCCACCTCGCCGGGCAGGGGGCCGCAGACGACAACACGACCGCGCCCCAGCCCGGCGACCGCGTCCGCCTCACCTACGGCGACGGCAGCGGCCGCGAAGGCACCTGGGAACTGATCGACGGGAAGCCCGCGCTCCGGCTTGACGACGGGACGCTGCACGAGCACGTCACAGGGCAGGTCCGAAGGGACATCGTCTGGCGCGCTCAAGGCCAGGACGACGACACCACCCGACTCCGCGAGCACATCGAGCGTCTGGAGGCGGTCCGGGATGAGCTCGCCGTACAGCGCGATGAGCGCCAGGCCCGCATCGACGCCGTGCTTGAGGTCTGCCGCCAGGGCGAGTGGCAGGCCACCCGCTGGGAGCAGCCGTTCCCCGTCCCAGCGTGGGTGACCGACGTGCGCGCGGCCGCCACCCAGGTGTCCCAGCCACAGCCCACCGAGGACACCTGCCGCGCCTACGAGGTCGACGGCGAACCGGTGCGCGTCCACGGCGGCGGGCCGATGAGCGCCGAGGAGCAGGAAGCCCTGGCCGAGGTCGTGCGCGCCGCGAAACGCCGCCTCGAAGCCGAGGTGTCCCGGCCACAGCCCGAACCCGCGCGGCCGGCCGACGTGCCCAGGGACCTGAACGAGTCCGGCAGCGGCAAGGGATGGGACAACGCCATCGACTGGCTGCTCAACAGCCGCTACATGGACCCCGAGGCGCTCGAACACTTCTGGCACATGTGCGACGAGCGCACCGCCGAATGCGAGTGGTGCACGGAGGAACTCCGCGACACGGTGCACGAGCGCGCCGAGGTGTCCCGGCCACAGGAAGGACCCCAGCAGTGACCGCGCGCGAAGCCCTCGAAGCGTACGCAGGGCAGGAGAACCCCCGCGGGGTGCCGTTCCAGATCCTCGAAGCCGCCGCGCCGAAGGCGTTCGACGCCCTCCGCGCCGTCCTCGACATGCACCGGCCGGTCGACCGTGGCACTGGCCCGCAGTGCGCTGGCTGCGCCACCCACGTCACGTTCACGCCGTGGCCGTGCAAGAACGTCGCCGCGATCGAGGAGGCTCTCCGATGACCGACCCCACCTCCACCGACGCCCCCGACGTGTGGGACGCCACCATCCCGCCCGGCGGCTACGTGTGCGGCGTCTGCGGCATGCCGACCGAGTCCGAGCCGTGCCGCGAGCACCAGCCGCGCGCCACCGCCGAGATGTACGCCGAGGTGGCCCCGCACGACCCCGAGCTGCACGCCACGGAGATCGAGCGCATCAACTGCGACACCTGCAACCCGCCGCTCCCGCCCGCGCAGCCCGAAGGCCAGCCGCGGTGACCGGCCGGCGCATGGGCCGCGGCCCCGCCCTCGGCTACGTCTCCGCAGTCGCCGCCCTCTTCCTCGCCGGATGCGACACCGCCATCCCGCCCGACGCCCAGTACGGCGCCGTCTGCGTCGACCAGGCCACCGGGACCCGGCTCGACGACGACGCCTGCGGCGACTGGGACGACACCGGCAACGCCAGCACACCGGGCATGTTCTTCCTGTGGGTGCCGATGTCCAACGGCGCCACCGTGATCCCGCCCGTCGGGTCCCGCGTCCCTGCGAACGTCGGGATCCGCAACGTGCCCTCCGGTGCGCCAGTCGCGAAGGGCATGCCGAAGGCCGGAGGATCGGTCTCGTCCATCCAGCGCGGCGGGTTCGGCGTCAAGGCCGGCACCACCGGCGGCACCGGCGCGGAGGCCGGTGGGAGCGCCGGATCATGAACCGCGCATCGGCGGGTCACGCGCAACCGGCCCGGCTCGCGCGCCGGTTGCGCCGTGGCGCAACGCAAGAGGGGCCCGGCGACACTCCGGCCGCCAGGCCCCTCCTCGACCCCGCTGAGGCGATCTCAGCCCTTCGCGGGCTCCGGACGCGCGGCAGCCTCCACAAGGGACCGCGGGAACGCCCACGTCTTCCCGATCCGGAACGCGCCATACCGGCCCTTCTCGGCCTGCAGGCGCACCGCCTGCTCGGTCCGACCGAGCACCGCGGCCGCCTCCGCCACCGACAGCAACGGCGGAATCGGCGGCTGCTCCTGCCGGTCCTGGAACTCGGCGTCCGTCATCGCCTCCAGGTAGACCGGCGTGTGCCAGCCGAGGCCGGCGCGCTTGATCAGGTCCGGGACGACGAGGAACGCGAGATCCGTGGCCTGGCGCAGCACCTCGGCCTGCAGCGTCAGGTGCACCGCCAGCCAGCCGGATGGCGACGGCGACCGCGACCACGCGGCGTGGTAGCCGGCGCCGACCTCGGCGAGCGTGTCGAGCTGGTCCTCGGTCAGGCTGTCGGCCGGCAGATCGACGGCGACGTACAGGGCGAATTCGGCCATGGCTTCGGGTTCCTTCCGTGGGCGATACTGGGGTCGGCCCCGGCCAGCCACTCTCTGGCCGGGGCCTCCGCGTCACTTCGGGGGCCAGATGAAGCCCGCCCGCCGGAGCGCCGCGATGAAGTTGCGGATCGCCCGCCGGTCACCCGGTGTCCCCGAGTATGTGGTCACGAAGACCCCGTCTCGGTAGACCACGGGGTGGCCTCGCTTCGTGGTCCGGATCTCGAACCCCTGCCGCTCGGCCTCCCGGAGGACCTTCCGCGCGTCCTTGTCCATCCTGTCTCACCTCCTTTCGTTTCCGCAAGAAGCGTAACACATGGACTTGCGGAAACGAAAGGGTTGGGACATGTCGCGGAAGGTGACTAGCTAGACAACTTGCTGGCATTACGCGACATAGCTAGTCAACTTCGCCTGTCGGCGACGCGTATCAGGACTTGCGGAAACGAAAGGTACGGCGCTATGGTGGACACACCCCACCCACCAACCACCCAGGAGGTCCAGATGGCCACCACCACCGACCAGGCCGGCGCCCGCGTCGAGGAAGGCGACTTCGTTCGCTACCACGGCAGCAAGGCCGCCCAGTGCCCGGTGACGCTGCTCAAGGTCACCTTCGTCGGGCGTGACGGCCGCATGAACCTCGCCGACGAAGGGGCCTTCCCCGTCCGCCTCGCGGGCGTCCGACCAGCGAGCGTCACCCGCGACTGCTGACCACCCGTCGCCGCCCGGAACCACCGGGCGGCGACCCTCCAGAAAGGACACTGAAGTGACCGAACTTGCTACCGAAAATGCCGGCGAATATGCCAGCTCCCCGGCGAGCGGCCACAGCCCGGAGGAGGACGTGGTCGCCACCGTGCTCGGCCTCGTGCACGACGCCCTCTGCCACCGCTGCGGCGACACCGGCACCGGCTTCGACATTCGCTCCGCCGATCTCGGCAAGGTCCGCACCGCGCTGCGCCGGGCCTACCCGCACGGGCTCGTACCTGGCGAAGCGCTGGCTGCGGCGCGGCGCGAGCGGGACCTGGCGGTCGCCCACGACCGGCAGCCGTACCCGACCGCCTGGGCCTACGAGAAGGCCTGCCAGATCATCCGGGCGCGCGACGCCGAGCTGGCCGAGCTGCGCGAGCACCACGGCCACTGCCTGACGACCACCGCGGAGGCTGACCGTGCCTGAGATCGACCCGGACCGCGATCTGGAGGTCGCGCTCGACTCCGCGCGGATCGCCCGCGTCCTGCCGAACGGCGCGGCCGAGACCGCCCGCGCGATCGGCTGGGAACCGCGGCGCGCCTTCGTGCAGCACCTGGTCTCCGGAGCAGTCGGCGTCGTCCTCGTCCAGCACTCGCCCACCGAGTGGACCGCGGACTTCGGCGCCGGCCCAAGCCGGTGCGCCGCGCCCGACTGCGAACCCTGGGAGCCTGCCGAGGTGCCAGCGCCATGACGACGCTCCCGCACCACGAGGCAGGGGACTGGCCCGACGTCGGCAACGACGACGTCCCCTGCTGCATGGGCTCCGCGCAGCACGGCGCCCGCGGCTGCACCTGCTGGCAGCCCATCTACGACCTCGCCCAGATGCCGCCCCGCACCGGCCTGGAGCCCGGCACACGGGACGGCATGTGCGACGGCTGCGCGTACCGGCCCCGCTCGCCCGAGCGGACCGGCGCCCCGGACGCCGCGGCCGACCTCGACGACCTCGAACGGCTCGCCGCCACCGGCCAGCCGTTCTGGTGCCACGAAGGCATGCGACGCCCGCTCGAATGGCGACACCCCTCCGGCGCGACCGTGCCCGGCTCGCCACTGGACTACCAGCCCCCGTTCATCGACGGCGTGCCGTACCGGGCCAACGGCACCCCGGCCGCGCGATGCGGCGGCTGGGCAGCGGTCCGGCGCAAGCACCAGAAACGAGGAGAGGAGAGCTCGTGCTCCCACGCCGAGACAACCGCGACCAACGCGACACCAGCGGCAACCCATGCCCCATGTGCCGGACCAGCCCCGGCTGGACCAAGGACGCCGACGGCAACGACGAACCCTGCGGCTGGTGCACCGGCACCGGGCGAACATGAGGTGACCCGGTGACCGCGCAGCTGGTGTTCGAGGTCGACGTGCCGCTCGTGGTCCAGCCCACTCGCCCGCGGTCCCGGAAGCGGCCGGTGACCAAGCTGCCTGCCGGCAAGCCGCTCACTCTGAACCAGCACCACAACCCGTTCGCGAAGGCCAAGCTCGTCGAGCAGATCCGCGAAGGCACCGGCTGGGCCGCGCTCGCCGCCATGAAACGCCACCGCGTCGGCCGCCAGGACCACATCACGGTGCAACTGCACTACCGGCCCGGCGACAGACGCCGGCGCGACACCGACAACCTCATCGCCTCCCAGAAGCCGGCCGTCGACGGGCTCGTCGACGCCCGCCTCATCCCCGACGACAACCCGAGCCACCTCACCTGGTTCCCACCCGAGATCCACACCGACCCCGGCCCCCGGCGCCTCTGGCTCGAAATCCGGCTCGACCAGCCCCCCGCTTGAAACACTGACCGAAGGAGGTTGACATGCCCACCAACAGCGACAACCGGTCCGCTGACGAACAGATCGCCTCGGAAGAGGTCCGCACTGCCGTCGTCGACCTCAAGCGCCAAGGCAAGACGTTCCAGCAGATCGGCGAAGAACTCGGCTTCACCAAGCAGCGCGCCCACCAGCTGTACTGGGAGACCATCCGCGAGACCAAGTTCGAAGCCGTCGCCACCTACCGGGCCGCCGAGCTGCACAAGCTCGACGCGATGGAACGCGCCGTACAGGGCGTCCTCGACCGCGAGCACGTCGTGGTGTCCCACGGCCGCGTGGTGTGGGCGCAGGACCTCGTGCTCGACGAGGACGGGCACCCGAGGCGGGACGACAAGGGCGAGTTCGTGATCCGCTACGGGGCGCCGCTCGTCGACGACGGCCCGCTCCTCGAAGCCGTCGACCGGCTCCTCAAGATCCAGGCCGCCCGCCGGGCGATCCTCGGCCTCGACACCCCCGTGAAGCAGCAGATCGAGACCGACCAGACCGTGAAGTACATCGTCGAAGGCGTCGACACGGAAGCGATGAAATGAGGGCGGCCGCGGGTTGGCGATCGTCGCCAGGAACAACATCAGCAGCTGGGACGATGAACCCGATCAAGACCAGCGCCCAACAGGAGCGACAGTGCCGAACCTCGACGTGATCCTGACCGGCAGCTTCACCCTCGCCGCCGGCCTCGGCGGGGTGTGGCTGACCCAGCGCCACACCGCAGCCGAAGCGCGCAGAACGCGGGCCGAGGCCAGGCGCGTGGAGCAGCGCGCGCTCATCAGTGAGGTCCTCACCGTCGGCAGGGCCAAGCTCGACGCCGCGTTGCTGATCCTTCCTGCTATCGGGTCCTTCACCCAGAAGGATCACCACGAGTTCATGGACACCGACAGCGGGAAGGGGATGCGAGAGTCGAACGAGCGCTTCATCCGTGCGCTCGTCACCGCGAACTTGCAGGTCGGGGACCCCGGCCTGCTGAGCGCCATCGCGAAGGTTAAGGCGCTCAACGACGACTTCGCCAGCAAGGTCATGGGACCGGCGTTGTGGAAGGACGGCCCCGGATGGCAGGCGGGGATGCCGCATGCCCTTGCGTTGGGCGCCGCGCTCGATGACTTGGAATTCGAGGCTGCCGCCCTCATGCGCGTCCCGGTTGCGCTTCCGGACCCCGCGCTGGTGCGCGCCTGGCGCTGGGTCAGGGAGCGCGGCCGGCTCAGGCGGGCGGCCAGGTGGCCGGGGCGCCAGCTGAACAGGCTCTACCGCTGGTGGTTCGCGATGGACCCGAAGCCAAGGCGATGACGTCAGCTCGCGTCGCTGCGTCGCGGTGCCGGGCCGGGCTTGCGCTTCCGGTTCTTGGCGAAGTGTTCGGCGGCCGACTTCAGCCAGTACCCGGGCACGACCGGGGTCGGGAACGGGTGCGGCTTGCCCTCGCGGGCCGCGGCCGCGCGCTTGCTCTCCAGGTCGTAGATCCACTGCTTCCGCACGCCGCACAGCTCCGCGAACTCGGCGGCCGACACCATCGGCGGGATCGACGAGTTCGAGAGCCGGCGCTCGACCTCGGCGTAGGAGAGGGCTTCGGCCGCGTCCCACCCTGTGACCGTGTAGCCGCTGCCGGCCAGCTCCTCGAGCAACGCTGCACGCGCTTGAGCGAGCGCGTCGACGGGGTCGGTGGTGGTGCTGGTCATCGTGATGGTGAACGCGGTCTCGTGCTCGCCGACCGACAGCAGGCGTTCGCCGGCGATGCGGCGCCCGAGCGCGAAGACGTGTTCACGGGGGACTGGCCGGTCGAGGACCACCGAGAGGGTGATGTTCCAGGGCTCCATGTCGTCTATCCTGCCTTAATGCTTGACTCCGTTCAAGTATCACGGGTGGCGGTACGCTGGGAAAGCTGGCCGGGGGTGCTAGTTCCACCCCCGGCCAGCCCGCGATCACTCGCTACGCGGCACTTCGCCGTGGACCTCCTCGCGGTGGTCCGGCGGCCAAGGCCACTGCAGCCCGTCCCAGACGATCCAGGTCAGCAGCACGCGCCGCAGGTAGCGGTCGTTGCCTTCCTGGAACAGCTCGATCGGGGCGAAGCGACCCTTGCCGTTCGGCGGCTCGATGAACACCGTGGCGTCCACGATGACCACCGTCCAGCCCTGGTCGCGCATCGCGAGGATGATCGCGATTCCCAGCTCTCCCATTCGTTGTCACCTCCTCTCTGTTGGGGTGACCCCAGTCTAGCCGAGATAGACGAGAAAAGTCAAGTAATCTGGATGAGTACTCGACGGGGCAGTAACGAACGGGGGGTATGCGCGACACCTAGGCCGTGCAGACCATCGGGTACTGGGACGCGTGGTGGGCTTGGTGGCACGGACGCTCGCTCGCCGGCTACGAGATGTGGGGACTGCCCACCTTGTGGTGGGGCCGGATTGGCAAGCTCCTGCAGTTCGCTGGCGGCCTCATCGCCGTGCTCGATCTGATCGGTCCCGCACGCTTGGCGCGACTTCAGCGTGCCCTTCTGCCGTTCGCACGTCAGGTGCGCGAGATCGAAACGCGCGAAGGAACCCGTCGTCTTGGGCGACTTCGGTCAGCGGTCACTGTGATCCTGCTCGGTGTGGCTGTCCTCGTGGGGATCGGCTCGATCACCGGACGCGTGCTCGCGATCATCGCGGCCGGTATGGCTGGCCTAGCGCTTCTGTGGGGCTTCCTCGCGGGGGTCTTGTACGTTTTCGTGGTGCTAATCGGGGCGCAGCGGGGGAATCATCCTGTGCGATGGGTCGCCTTCCTCATCATCGTGGTCGGGTTTCAATTCGACCTTCTGGCGTCCTAGATCTACTCGTGTCGGCACAGGCGCTACCTTGATCTCATGCAGCAAGGGCAGGTATCAGTCTGGGTGCCGATCGTTGTCGGCGTAATCGGCCTCGTCGGCGTCATCGCCGGGCAGCTCGTCAATGCATGGCGTGAGGATCGCCGATGGACGCGCGAGCAAGAGCGCGAGGAAATTCGCTGGAACCGCCAGCGAAAGTCTGAAGAAGATGCCCGATCACACTCAAGTTTGATCGACTTTCGTGATCGGCGAATCGGACTGTACGTTGAATATCTGCAGGTGTTCCAGGAGATTCGAGAGGTGGCGTTCGAGCTACTCTTCTGTAAAGATGTCGATGAGTACAACAAGTTTCGCGACATCTGGTTCGGGAAGTTTGAAGAGCTGACAGCAGTTCGACTGCGGCTGTCACTGGTTGCGTCGGGCCAAGTGGTTAAGGGAATCGGCCAGGGGGACACCTTAGTGATTCCGCCGGCGCGACTCTACGTACTTTCGGATGGCCCGACGCCCGGTGAACTGCTTCAGGATGGTCAAGAGAAGGTCGGGACGACGTTCGCCGCGCTACAGGCGCACTTCCGTGCGGTGTTGAACTTGATGCGAGTCGAGTTGGGGGCTCAGGAGCTTATCGAGGACCAGGCCAGCGAGGAGTCGCGAACGTGATCGCCGAGGTCGTCGAGCTGTTCGGCGGCCCGAACGATGGTGCCGTGACCATCGCCCCACCCGGCGGCGACGGGCTCCCGGTCTCTGACCTCCTCGTGCCGCTCGACGGCAGCCAGCTGGAGTTCTACATCCGCACCACCCGATCCGCCACCACCCGCCGGTGGCGCTACCAGTTCGTAGGAGCAGCCTGATGACGCAGCCCGATCCGTTCGACGAGAAGCGCCACGAGGCGCTGATGACTCAGCAGCCGATCCGCTTCGCGCCGGACGTGACGCCCCCGGCCGTCCACAAGGCCGAGGGCCGGGTGGTCCGGTGCGCAACGCCGCACGCGGTGCTCGTGACCGACGACTGGCGCCTGGTCAACTGCGCCAGCTGCCGCGCTTCGGCGAGGCCTGCGGGGAGCCACTGATGCTCGGCCGCCTCCGTGAACGACTGCGGCAGCTCGTGCTCCGGCATACCCGCGTCTTCGTCTTCGTGCCCTTCGGCGCGACGAACGAGGATTGCCGCGCGCTCCGGGGCGACTACGAGGCCAGGTTCCCCGGTGCACGCGTCGAGCTGGTGGACGACATCGACAGCGACAGGAGGTTTCAGCCGTGAAGGTGAAGCCCGGCACCGCCCGCCGCCTGGGGCTCCGACCGCCTGTGCCGCGGCCTACCGGCGTCCTGGAGCTGCAGCACGAACTGACCCCGGCCGAGATGGCCGAGTTCGCCCGCGAATTCGCCGATGCCATCGGTACAGGGCAGCCCTGCGTGGTGATCTCCGGATGAC
>NZ_JBEXTZ010000150.1:0-14082 GCF_040614195.1 Amycolatopsis sp. NPDC006125 | reverse complement strand
GGCGAAGGTCGGCGGCGTCGCCGGGTACGAACTGTCCGACACCGCACGGGAAATCCTCGACGAAGGCGACCGCCGCATCTTCGAACGCCGCCGCGCGAGCGCCGGCGAGGGCTGGCTGATGGTGGTGTTCAGCGTGCCGGAGTCCGAACGCGACAAACGCCACCAGCTGCGCTCCCGGCTGTCCTGGCTCGGGTTCGGGACCGTCTCCGCGGGCGTGTGGATCGCCCCGGCGCACCTGCTCGACGAGACCCGCGAAACCCTGGCCCGGCAAGGGCTGCAGGGTTACGTCGAGCTGTTCCGGGCCGATCACGCCGGCTTCGCCGCGACCGCGGACCGCGTGCGCGACTGGTGGGACCTGGACCGCCTGCACGAGCTCTACGACGCGTTCCTGGCCCAGCACGGGCCGGTCCTGGCCGGTTACCGGCGGCGCCGCCGCATCGACGGCGCCCGCGCCTTCGCCGACTACGTCAGCGCGCTCACCGACTGGCGCCGCCTGCCCTACCTGGAGCCCGGGCTACCGCTGGACGTGCTGCCGCCGGACTGGATCGGCATCCGGGCGGCGGACACGTTCTTCGAGCTGCGGCGCAGGCTGGCCGGCCCGGCGCACGACTACGTCGAATCGCTGCGCGCGGCGGCCTGACCGCCTCACACCACGGCGAAACCCTGCACCTCCACCAGCGCCTCGGCGTCCCACAACCGGGACACGCCGATCGCGGCCATGGCCGGATAGTCGGTGCCCGCCAGGCGCCGCCACACCTCGCCGATCTCGCGGGCGTGCGCGCGGTAGCCAGCCAGATCGGTGGCGTAGACGGTGAGGCTGACCAGCCGGTCCGGCGCGCCACCGGCCGCGCGCAGCGCGCCGAGCAGGTTCGACAGCGCCCGCTCGAACTGCTCGACCACGGTGCCGCCGACGATCCGGCCGTCGGCGTCGAGCGCGGTCTGCCCGGCCAGGAAGACCGTCGTGCCGGTCGCGACCACCGCGTGGGAAAACCCCCGCGGCGGCGCCAGCTCCGGCGGATTCACCCGCTGCACGCTCACTGCACCGCACCTCCGTCCACCTGGAGCGCCTGCCCGGTCACCGCGCCGGACCGCACGCAGAACAACACCGCGTCGGCCACCTCGTCCGGCTGGATCAGCCGGCCGATCGGCTGCTTGCGCGCCAACGTCTCCCGCGCCTCCTCGGCGCTGCGCCCGGTCGTGGACACGATGGTGGCGATCGTCTGCTCGGTCATCGGCGTGTCCACGTAGCCGGGGCACACGGCGTTCACCGTCACGCCGGTGCGGGCCAGTTCCGCGGCCGCGGCGCGCACCAGGCCCAGCACACCGTGCTTGCTGGCGGTGTAGGCGGCGATGTAGGGCTCGCCGATCCGCGCGGCCGTGGACGCCATGACCACGATCCGCCCCCACCCCGCCGCGCGCATCGACGGCACCGACCGCCGCACGAACCGGAACGGCGCGGTCAGGTTGAGGTCCAGCATCCGCTGCCAGTCGGCGTCGGTGGTGCGTTCCAGGCGGGCGGAATGGCCCGCGCCGGCGTTGGCGACGAGGATCTCCACGGGACCCCACTGCTGTTCGACCTCGCCGTGGACGCGGTCGGCGGCGTCCGGGTCGGTGACGTCCGCGGGAATCACGCGCACCGACCCCGCGCACCCGGCGGCGGTTTCGTCGAGCTGCTCGCGGTTGCGCGCCACGAGCGCGACCCGGCAGCCTTCGGCGCTGAGCCGCCGCGCGATCGCGCGACCGATGCCCCGGCCGGCCCCGGTCACGAGCGCGACCCTCACCGCCCCTCCCAGCGCGGCGGGCGGCGTTCGGTGAAGGCGGCGTGGAACTCGGCGTGGTCGCGGGTGGTCATCAGCAGGGCCTGGGTCATCGCGTCCAGTTCCATCGACGCCGAGATCGACATGTCCAGCTCGGCGGTCAGCAGCGACTTGGTCTGCGCGAGGGCGAGTGCCGGCCCGTCGGCGAGCCTGCGGGCCAGTTCGGTGACCGTGGTGTCCAGGTCGGCGTCGGCGACCAGCCGCGACACCAGGCCGTAGCGGTCGGCCGTCTCGGCGTCGATCGTGTCGCCGAGCATCAGCAGTTCGGTGGCGCGGCCCAGCCCGACCACGCGCGGCAGCAGGTAGGCCGCGCCCATGTCGCCACCGGACAGGCCGACCTTGGTGAACAGGAACGCGAACCGCCCGGAGGTGCTCACGACGCGGAAGTCCGAAGCCAGCGCGACGACAGCGCCCGCTCCGGCCGCGATGCCGTGGACGGCGGTGATGATCGGGATCGGGCACTCCCGCATCGCCCGGATCACCGCGCCGGTCATCTTGGTGAACCGCATCAGGTCACGTGGTTCCATCTTGATCAGCTCGCCGATGATCTCCTCGACGTCGCCGCCGCCGCAGAAACCCCGGCCCTCGCCGCGGATCACCAGCACCCGCACGTCCTGGTGGTGCGGCAGCTCGGCCAGCAGGTCGCGCAGGTCGGCGTAGCTTTCGAAGGTCAGCGGGTTGAGCTTCTCCGGCCGGTCCAGCGTCACCGTGGCCACCCCGTCGGCCTTGCCGAACCGGAAGTGCCGCCAGTCCTCGGTGAGCCGCGGCGAGGCGTGGAAGCGGTAGGTCATCGGGTGTACTCCCTGCCGATCAGGTTGCGCGCGATGATGGAACGCTGGACCTCGGAAGCGCCTTCGTAGATGCGCAGCGCCCGGACGTCGCGGTAGAGGTGTTCGAGCGGGTGCCCGTGCCGCAGAGCGGCCGCGCCGTGCAGCTGCACGCAGCCGTCGATGATCTTGTGCGCGGCTTCGGTGGCGTACAGCTTCGCCATCGCCGACCGCCGGGACTGCTGCTCCGGCTCGCCGCCGTCGTCGTAGGCGGCGGCCGCGGCGTAGACGAGCAGGCGGGCCGCTTCGAGTTCGGTGGCCAGGTCGGCGATGCGGTGCGCGACGGCCTGCTGGCTCGCCAGCGGCGCGCCGTACACCCGGCGCTCGCGGACGTGGGCCACGGTCGCGTCGAGCGCCGCCTGCGCCATCCCCACCGCGAACGCGCCGACGCTGGGCCGGAACAGGTCCAGCGTGCGCATGGCGACGGCGAACCCGCGGTCGACCTCGCCGAGCACGGCGTCCGCGGGCACCCGCACCCCGTCGAACACCAGGCGTCCGATCGGATGCGGCGACAGCATCTCCAGGGGCTCGCCGGACAGCCCCGCGCTGTCACCGGGAACGGCGAAGGCAGTGACCCCGCGCGCGCCGGCGTCGGGGGTGGTGCGGGCGAACACCGTGTAGATGTCGGCGTCGGGAGCGTTGGAAATCCAGAGCTTTTCGCCGGTCAGCACCCAGCCGTCGCCGTCGCGCTCGGCGCGCAGTTGCAGGGCCGCGGCGTCCGATCCCGCGCCGGCTTCGGTCAGCGCGAACGCGGCGACGGCTTCCCCGGAGATCACCGCAGGCAGCCAGCGCGCCCGCAGCCCGGCCGAGCCGGACTGCAGGATCGGGTAGCTGCCCAGCCCCTGGAGGGCCAGCGCGGTCTCCGCCTCGGTGCTGATCTGGGCGATCGTCTCCCGCAGCAGGCACAACTGCACGGCGGCCGCGTCCGAAGGTTCCGCGCCCCCGCCGAACAGCCCGCGGAGCAGCCCGAGCTCGCCCAGGGTGCGGACGAGCTCCCGGTCCACCCGCCCGGTTCCGCGCGGGGTGAGCTTG
Organism: Amycolatopsis sp. NPDC006125; assembly: GCF_040614195.1. Taxonomy (NCBI): domain Bacteria; kingdom Bacillati; phylum Actinomycetota; class Actinomycetes; order Pseudonocardiales; family Pseudonocardiaceae; genus Amycolatopsis; species Amycolatopsis sp. NPDC006125. The sequence continues at coordinate 10,406 of NZ_JBEXTZ010000150.1, read as the reverse complement.
CCGGTGGCGACGTCGCGCACCCAGCGCTGGTACTCCTGCTGCTCGTCGCTGAGCCGGAACGCGGCAACCCCGGACATGCTCCGAGACTAGCGCACTGGTGACGCTCGTCAAGATTGCGCAACACGGCTGGCGGCGATCAGAAATCCTCCGCCAGGTCGTCAGTACGGGTAGCCCTCTCGTGGAAGGATTGACGACCATGACCGACGCCCGGCCCCTCGGCGCCGACGAGGCCACGTTCATCGCCGCGGCCCGTTCCGGCGATGCGGCGCGGTTCGCGCTCATCACCGAGCGCCACCGGCGTGAGCTGCTGGTGCACTGCTACCGGATGCTCGCCAACTTCGCGGACGCCCAGGACCTGACGCAGGAGACGTTCCTGCGCGCGTGGCACAAGCGGGAGTCGTTCCAGGGCCACGCCGCGCTGCGGACCTGGCTGTACCGGATCGCGACGAACGCCTGCCTCGACTTCCTGGACAAACGCGACAACCGCACACCCGTGCCGTCCGGGCTGCCGGACTTCGAGCTGCCCTACCTGCAGCCCTACCCCGACCGGATGCTCCCCGAGGACCCGCAGGACTCGGCGGTGGCGCGGGAGACGATCGAGCTGGCGTTCATCGTCGCCGTCCAGCACCTGCCGCCACGGCAACGGGCGGTTTTCATCCTGCGCGACGTCCTCGGCTGGCCGGCGCCGCGGACCGCCGACGCCCTCGACTTGACCGTCGCCTCGGTGACCAGCGCACTGCAACGCGCCCGCGTGACCATGCGCGAGCAGCTGCCCGGCCGCCGGCTCGACTGGCGCAGCCCCGCCACCCACGAGCTGTCCAGCGACGAACGCAGCGTGGTCAAGGCCTACATCGACGCGCACCAGCGCAACGACCTCGACGCGCTGACGTCCCTGCTGCGCGACGACCTGCGCTTCGCGATGCTGCCCGACTCCGGCGCCGTGACCACGACGGCCAAGGACGCGGTGGACGGCTGGATCGCCGGTGGCCTCTTCCAGCCCGGCCACGACGACTGGCGCGGCATCCCCACGACCGTCAACCGCATGCCAGCCGCCGCGCTCTACCTGCGCACCCCCGGCGACCCGGACCACCGGCTGTTCGCCGTCGCGGCCCTGCACGTCGTCGACGGCAAGATCGCCGAGCTCACCGGGTTCGACGCCGCCGGCACACCCTGGCTGGGCCTGCCGCCGACGCTGTGATCACCTCGTCTCGTACCGGGTCAGCACCACCCCGCCGGGGAACGTCCGCGTCTCGACCAGGTTCAGGTTCACCCAGCTGTCCAGCGTGGTGAAGAACGGCGTGCCGCCGCCGACCAGGGCGGGGTGGGTGACCAGGACGTACTCGTCGATCAACCCGGCCCGCATGGCGGCCCCGGCGAGCGTCGCGCCGCCGATGTCCATCGGGCCGCCGTCCCCGGCCTTGAGGCGGGTGATCTCGGCGACCGCGTCGCCGGTGACCAGGCGGGTGTTCCAGCCGGCCCGGTCGATCGTCGAGGAGAACACCACCTTCGGCATGTTCCGCCAGCGGCGGGCGAACTCGATCACCGCCGGCGTGGCGCCGGGCTGTTCGCCGGCGGTCGGCCAGTGGGGACTCATCGCCTCCCACAGCTTGCGCCCGTACAGCGACAGGCCGGTCGCCGCCACCCGGTCGGACCACCACCGGAACAGCTCGTCGCCCGGCGACGAGTCCGGCCCCTCACCCCCGCTCCAGCCCAGGTCGTCGCCCGGCGCGGCGATGTAGCCGTCCAGGGTCATGTTCATCGCGAAGGTCAGTTTCCGCATGGCGTCAGCCTCTCGTGAGTCGGTCTCACACGTACCGACGGACGCGGCGCGGAAACCTCATCGGTGCGCTCACCCCCGGGTGATCTCCACGATCCCGCGGTCCGCGTCGAGGCGGAGGTGGTCGCCGGTGCGGATCACCGCGACCGGATCCTGGTCGAGGTCGCTCAGCGTGGGGACCCGGGTGACGACGGCGCCCAGCGCGGCCTTCGTCGTGGTCACGGTGAAGATCATGCCCAGCGGGGCGGTGCCCAGCAGCCGGGTGGACTGGAAGAAACCCGACCAGCCGGACGAGCCCTTCGCGCCCGGGAACACCAGGATCTTCCCGGTGAAGCACACCCCGCACAGCTCGTGCCTGCGCTCGATGATCGTGCCGGTCGCCGGGTCGATGCCGCCCCAGCCGGAGATCGTCTCGTGCGACACCAGCGCCTCGCCCTCGGCCACGCCGGGCACGACCGTGCGGCCACGCAACGTGATCATCGCAGCCCTCCCCGCCAGCGACCGGTGACCGCCGCGTCCACGCAGTCCTCCAGCGACCCGAACCACGCCTCGATGCCCAGGATCGCGGGCAGGTAGTGCGCCTGCTTGGCCGAGTCGGTGGCGAAGACCTTCGTGCCCGGCGGCGCCACCCGCGACATCGCCGGGCACGAGTCGGCCAGCAACTTGCCGCCCGCCTTCTCGATCACTGCGGTGTAGCCGCTGCGATCGGCCACGGCCTTGAGCGCCCGCGGCGCCATGATCCACAGCTGGGTGCCCGAGTGCAGGCTCTTGCCGTCCAGCGCCCGCGCCGCGGCGCGGATCTGGTCGATCGAGGCGTGCGGGCAGCCGAGTAGCACGAAGTCGACGTCCGTGGACCGGCCCTGGTCGTTCAGCTTCTCGTAGATCGCCCGCCGCTCGCGGGGACCGTAGACGACGGCGTCCGGGACGGGGCCGTCGAAAGCCGCTTCCACGGTCGGCGCCTCCGGGGTGATCCCGGGCAGGTGGTAGAGCTCCACGCCGCCGGAGGACGCCGCCGCCGCGCCGAAGTGCTTGAGGTCCACCAGATCCGGCCGCGTGAACTCGCCCGTGACCACCGGCCGCTGGTCCTGCACCAGCTCTCCGGCGAAGTACCCGAGCATGCCCCAGTCGAGGAAGTCGCGCACCCCGGATTCGACGCGGATGTGGTGGGTGCCGAACCGGTTCTCCGCGAGGTGGTTGCCCCAGCACGGGATCTTCCCGGTCAGCGACGCCGCGCCGGTGGACGTGCCGCCCTCGCAGTTCGTCCGGGCGCCGAGCACCGAATTGCAGTACACCACCGCGGAGGACTCCATCCACGCGCAGTGCTCGCCGCGCACCGGCAGGTTGCCCACCTGGTAGGGCGTGCAGGTGGCCAGGATGTTCACGCCCCGCCGGCCGTAGAACGCTTCGGCGTCGCTCTGCAGCTCCACGAACTCCTTCGGATACGGCACCACACCGGCGGAGTCCGGCCCGAAGCCCTGCTGCAGCTGACAGGTCGGCACCCGCATGTCCGGGATCTCGATGGCGTCGTCGCAGTCCAGGTTGAGCACGGCGAACGCCTTGTGCCAGCCGCCCTCGGCCACCAGCTTCGCCTTCAGCGGCGAGGGCTGGGTGCTGGTGCCAGCCACGTTGCGGGTGTCGCACAGCCGCTGCGCGCCCAGCGCGTCGCCGTACCGGATGAGCAGGTCCATCGCGGCCGCGACGGCCGGGCCCTCGGCGCCGTCGCGCATGGCCTTCTCCTCGTCGGTGAGGATCACCGGACCACCTCGCTCGCGACGACGGGCACGTGCTGCCCCACCGGGTTCGTCTCCGGCCCGCGGCGCACCGCCGCGAACATCAGCAGGCCGCCGAACACGATCAGCACGATCGGGGTGAACTCGTAGGGCATGATCGCCGACAGCGCGAGCAGCCACACGGTGTAGAGGCCGGGCAGGATCAGCCCGAACATGTAGCCGATCCCGTACCCGCTGGCCCGCACCGAGGCGGGGAACCGCTCGTTGAGGTAGACCAGGATGACGCCCAGCGGCGCCGACGGCAGCACCTTCGCCACCACCGCGATGAGCGCGATCAGCCACACCGGGGCGCCCGCCCGCGCGGCGACGACCAGCAGCGCGAACGCGCCGCCGACCACGAACGCCAGCACCAGCGCCCACCGCATCAGCAGCGCCCGCCGCCCGAACCGCTGCCCGGCCGCGGCCAGCACCATGATCAGCACGATCGAGCAGACCGATCCGATGATCTCCACGGCCGACGACAGCCGCGGGCTCTGGTCGAGCACCTGCACGAGCAGCGTCGGCAGGAACGACACCGACATCTGGCTGGCGAACCAGTAGCCGCAGGTGAACAGGAACACGCTGAAGATCAGCGCCCGGTGCGCGGTGAACAGCTCGACCACCGGCTGACGGGCGCCCTGGCGAGCGGTGCGCGCCGAGTCGTCCTCGACGACGTGGCGGTAGTGCATCAGGTACGCCACCCCGAGCGCGAAGCCGAGGAAGAACGGGATCCGCCAGCCCCAGGAGAGGAAGCCGCTGTGCGGGAGCACGTCGAGCATGCCGAGCAAGAGCGTGTTGATCACCAGGAACGAGGCGGGGGCGCCGACGCCGATGAGACCGCCGACGCGGCCGCGACGGCCGGGTGGCGCCTGTTCCAGCGCGAGCGGGATCGGCGCGGCGTACCCGCCGGCGAGGAAGATCCCGCCGATCAGCCGGAGCACCGCGAACACGGCGATCGCGCCGTAGCCCCACGACCCGTAGCCGGGCAGCAGGCCGATCAGCAGGGTGACGATGGTGAAACCCCAGCCGCTGATCATGGTGACCGGTTTGCGGCCGATGCGGTCGGAGAGGTTGCCGAAGATCACGCTGCCGATCGGGCGGGCGACCAGCCCGACCGTGAACAGCAGGGTGGTGAAGGTGGCGCGCACCGACGCGGGCAGGTCGGGCGGCATGAAGTAGGCCATCGCGGCGGGCAGGACCAGCGCGGGCAGGTACACGTCGAAACTGTCGACGAACATCGAGAACGCCCCGCCGCGGGCGGACCGCCGCTGGTCGGCTTCACCGATCGCGGTGGACGGGGGAACTTCGGGCAGCGCCATTGCGGCCTCCTGTCGGGGAGAGGTCAGGGACGGAGCACGGCGCCGTCGTCGAGGGGACGCACGGTCCGGCGGTAGACGGACAGCCAGCCGGTCTCCTCATGGTCCCGGGCCGGCTGGGGGGTTCGGGTGCCGAGTTCAGCCGGGCCGACCCGCAGGTCGCAGACCCGGGCGGGGAGGTCGATGTGGACGGTGTCGCCGTCGCGGGCGAGCGCGAGCGGCCCGCCGTCGGCGGCCTCGGGGCGCACCTCGCCGACCACGATGCCGCGGTTGACCAGGCCGGAGAGCTGGCCGTCGGTGACGACCGCGACCCGGCCGGTGAGCCCGGCGCGGTCCAGCGCGAACACGATCTGGGAGGCCATGCCCATGCCGGGGCGGCCGCGCGGGCCCAGGCCGCGGACGATCACGACGTCGCCGGGGGCGATCCGTCCATCGGCGAGCGCGGCCACGGCGTCCTCCTGCGACTCGAAGCAGCGGGCGGGGCCGATGAAGGCGGCCGGCCGCTCGTCGCCGACGGCGAGCTTGACGATGCCGCCGGCCGGGGCGAGGGAACCACGCAGGACCACGATCAGCGGCTGGTCGGTGAACGGCTGGTCGCGGGTACGGATGATCTCCGGGTCGGCCACGGTGACCGGGGCCAAGTTCTCACCCACGGTGGCGCCGGTCGCGGTCAGCGGCGACGGGTCGATCAGGTCGCCGAGCGCGTGCATCACCGCCGCCGCGCCGCCCGCGGCCTCGAACCGCTCGATCGTGTGCGGGCCGTTCGGCCGCACGGCGGACAGGACCGGCGTGGTGGAGCCGAGTTCGGCGTAGAGGCCGAGAACATCGAGGTCCACTCCGGACTCGGTCGCGACGGCCTGGAGGTGCTTGACGGTGTTGATCGACGCGCCGACCGACAGCGCCACCCGGACCGCGTTGCGGAAGGCCGCCTCGGTGAGGACGGCGCGCGGGCGCAAGTCCTCGCGGACCATCTCGACGATCCGGGCGGCGGCCGCGTCGGCGGCGGCCCACATCGCGGGCGAGTTCGCGGCCACCGGTGTGGTCCCGGGCAGCGCCATGCCGAGTGCCTCGGCGACGATGTGCATCGAGTTCGCGGTGCCCATGCCCGGGCACACCCCCGGCCCGCCGACGGCGACGTCGCTCATCTCGGTCAGCTCGTCCACTGTGGACTGGCCGCAGGCGTGCAGGAACACCTCCTCGATGTCGCAGTGCCCGCCGCGGAAGCACCCGCTGGGCTGGTAGCCGCACGCGACCAGCAGCGTGGGGATGTCGAGCCGCCCGGCGGCCATCAGCTGCGCCGGCGCGGTCTTGTCGCAGCTGGCCAGGCAGATCATGCCGTCCAGCTGGGCGCCCTCGACGGCGACCTCGATGTCGTTGACGATGAGGTCGCGGGCGGACAGGATGTAGCCGCCGCCGTGGCCCGCGGAGTGGATGAAGTCGCTGGGCGCGGTGGTGCGCACCTCGAACGCGAGACCGCCCGCCGCGGCGATGCCCTTCTTGATCCGCGCGGCGATCTCGTCCAGGTGGCTGAAGCAGATGGCCAGGTCCGACGAGGAGTTGACCACGGCGATCTTGGGTTTGCGGAGGTCGTCGTCGGTGAGGCCGAGCGCGCGCCACTGCGCCCGCCGGGTCGCCCAGCGCACGGTTCCGGGCGGGAAGTCGCTGCGTACCAAGGGTCCTCCTCAGCCGTCGAGGTTGGCGGACAACCGGGCGGCGAGGTCGCCGTGGTCGATGTCGTGCACGCTGTCCTTGCCCGCGAGGTCCAGCGCGTGCGCGGCCGCCATGCCCATCGCCCCGCACGGGCCCATTACCCGGATGCTCGACAGGGCGGCCGCGTCGCCGTCGACGCAGCGGCCGGCGACCAGGACGTTGTGCGCCTCCGGCGGCGTCATCGCGCGCAGCGGCACGTAGTGCACGTGGTCCGGCCCGAAAGTCTCCCACACGTAGCCCTCCGGGCTGTCGTGCAGCTCGACCGGCCACGCGGTGCGCGCGACCGCGTCCGGGAAGCGCTTCCCGGACCGCACCTCGTCCAGCGTCAGCTGGTGGGCGCCCTGCGCCCAGCGGGTCTGGCGCCGTCCGGGGAACCCGTAGGCCCGCACCCGGGCGCGGCCGAACGCGGCCGGGAACTCGGCACGCAGGAACGCCACGACCCGGTCGGCCTGCGCCTTGCCGTCGAGCTGGGCGCGCGCGGCGGCGATCGGGTCCAGCGGCGCTTCGATGTGGGTCATGTTGAGCACGGCGGTGCCGCGGCCGGGGAAGTAGAACGCGAGCCCGTCGTGGCGGCGCAGGCCGTACTCCGCGGCCTTGGCGCCGACCCGCTCGGCCAGCACGTCCGGGTCGGGCTTGCCGTCCTCGTCGACGTGCTCGACGACCAGCTGCTGGGAGCCGTAGATCTCCCGTTCCGGCAGCCGGCACGGCAGCCCAGCCTCCCACACCAGGGAGGCGTCGCCGCTGGCGTCGACGAAGCCGACCGCGCCGACCTCGACGGAGCCGTACCGGGTCGCGAAGGTGACCGACTCGATCCGTTCCCCGTCGCGGACCACCCCGGTGATCGACGCGCCGGTGATCACCTGGATGCCGTGCTCGCGCACGGTGTGCTCCACCCACCGGCCGAGCGCGACCTCGTCGTAGCCGACGGTGATCGTGTGCCGTCGCGTGTAGAACAGGTCGCCCGTGGCGTCCAGGTCGCGGAAGATGTCGTCGAAGATCCCGTGGGTGAGCCGGCGGTAGCCGGGCGCGTTGCCGAACACGCCGCAGAACAGGCCGATCAGCGAGTTGACCATCTGGCCGCCGAGCACCGGCAGCGCGTCGACGAGGACCACCGAGCGGCCCAGGCGGGCGGATTCGACGGCGGCGGACAGGCCGGCGATCCCGGCGCCGACGACGCAGACGTCGGCGGTGACGTGGTGCGTGGCAGGGCCGGGGGGTTTGCGGACTGTGTGGACCTTGAGCTCGGTGAGGGGGTGCGGCATGGATCACACGCTAAGCGGGTGCGCCGGGCGGCCGGAAATAGAAGATCGTGCTGCGCGGGCATAAACCGCATTGATGGTGGTTCAGATGCCGGCGGCCAGCGACACCAGGACCTCGCGGAACCAGCGGTGCGCGGGGTCGCCGTCGTAGTCGGTGTGCCACCAGAACCGTTCCACGATCGGTTCCGGATCGCCAGGGCACGGCAGGATCCGCAGGCCGAGCCGGGGCGCGACGCGCCGGGCGAGCCGTTCCTGCAGCAGCGCCACGCGGTCGGTGCCTGCCACGAAGTGCGGCACCGCCTGGTAGCTCTCCACGCGGACGCGGATGCGCGGCTGGATGCCGAACAACACCAGCTGGCGGCTCATCGGCGCGGCCGGGGCGAACCCGCGGTCGGGCTGGAACGGGGCGACCCAGGTCATCTCCGCCAGCTGCGCCAGGCTCAGCTCGTCCCCGGTGACGTGCGGGTTCGCGGCGTCGACGACGCACACCCACCGCTCGGTGAACAGCTCCACCGACCGCACGTCGGGCAGGTCGAAGCGGCTGGCCGGGGGCGCGACGAGTCCGTCGATCAGGCGGATCGTGCCCCCGATGTCCCTGGCGAACGCCTCGCGGACCAGCCGGACGTGCAGCTGCACACCGGGCGCCTGCTCGGCCAGGAGGGCGGACAGCCGGGAGCCCAGCACCTCGATCGTGTAGTCGGCCATGAACACCGTGAACTCGCGGCCGGAGACGCCCGGATCGAAGTCGTGGCCGGTGCCGAAGAGGCGTTCGGTGGCGCCGCAGATCGCCTCGACCTGGTCGGTCAGCTGCGCGGCCAGCGGGGACAGCACGTAGCCGTTGCCGCTGCGCACCAGCAGGTCGTCGTCGAAGTGGCGGCGCAACCGCGCCAGCGACGCGCTCACCGCGGGCTGGGTCACGCCGAGCCGCGCGGCCGCCCGGGTGACGTTGCGTTCCCGCAGGAGCTCGCGCAGCACGACGAGCAGGTTGAGGTCCAGGTTGACCAGATGGACGGCGGAGGGCCTTGCCACCGCGGGACTATAAATCGGACTGCTGGCCCCGGCAAGCTCCCGGGTCCCTGGCGCTTCGTGTCAGTCGCGGGGGCCGGCGGCGCGGCGCAGCCGGTTGGCGATCGCGAGCCCGAGCCCCTCCTCCGGCGGCAGGGACGCCACGACGAGGTCGCACCCCCGCTGATCGAATTCGCGGAGGAATCCGTACAGGTTGCGTGCGTAGTCGGCCATCGAGCCGGGGACCGGCACCACCGCGTGCGCCGTCGTGGGTTCGCCGGCCGACGGCGGCAGCAGGACGCCCACCTGGTGCCCCTGCTCCTGCGCGAGCTCCGCCTCGACGACGACCTTCTCGGGCTCGACCAGCACGACCCGCGCGCGCGGCGCGTAGTGCGACGGGTGCTGCCCCGGCACCCGGACGTGGCTCGTGGCAGGGACCGTGACCGGCCGCCCCAACACCGCCTCGAGGTCCTCGCGCGTCACCCCACCGGGCCGCAGGACGCTCGGGGTCTCGCTCGTGAGGTCGACGATGGTCGATTCCACGCCGACGTCACAGGGGCCGCCGTCCAGCACGAAGTCGACCACGTCGCCGAGCTCCGCCCGCACGTGCTCGGCGGTCGTGGGGCTGACGGAACCGAACCGGTTGGCGGAGGGGGCCACGACCCCGCCGCCGAACGCCGACAGCAGCGCGAGCGCGACGGGATGGCCGGGCACCCGGATGGCCACGGTCTCCAGGCCGCCGGTCGCTTCCAGCGGCACCCGGGGCGCACGCCGGAGGACCAGCGTCAGCGGCCCGGGCCAGAAGCGCTCGGCCAGCAGGCGCGCCGTCTCCGGGACGTCCTCGACCCACTCCCCCAGCAGGTCCGCACCGCCGATGTGCACGATGAGCGGATGCGACGGCGGGCGCCCCTTGGCCTGGAACACCCCCGTCACGGCGGCCGCGTCCTCGGCGTTGGCGCCCAGGCCGTAGACCGTCTCGGTGGGAAAGGCCACCAACCGCCCGGCGCGCAGCAGGCCGGCCGCCTTGTCGATGTCGTCGGTACTCGCCGTCACGGACGCCATCTTCCCATCGGCCCCGCTCACCCCTCGCGGCCCCGGCCCCCTGCCAGGGTTGACAACGGCTGTCGGGCAGCCTCGGGGCCTCGATGGCGAGCAGGTCACTCGTCGAGCACCGCGGCCCGTGCCGATTCACCGCGAGCGGGCGGCTCGATCTCGACGCCGCCGGCGAAGCGGCGCCGGATCCTGGTCGCCATGCCCGCACCGCCGGAGGGCCTGGTCAGCACCGAGTGGAGAATGTCACGCACCTCAGCCTCCACTGACCGGCCGTGTTCGGCTGCACGCACCCGCAGCGCCGCCACCAGGTCGTCGTCGAGGTCCCGGATCGTCAAGGTCGCCATCACACCCCCATTGCAGGCATTGCTTGCCATGCTCGCACGTCGGGTGACTTTCAGCGCGTGAGGAGGCTTCTGGCTTCTTGGGCGGCGGGTCCGGCTTCGGCCAGGTGCGCGAGGTTGGCGGGCAGTTCCTCGCCGCGGTGGCGCTTGGTCTGGGCGTAGAGCCGGCCGGCGCG
>NZ_JBEXTZ010000149.1:0-14105 GCF_040614195.1 Amycolatopsis sp. NPDC006125 | reverse complement strand
CGCCTGCGGTGGGTGACAGCGGCGCCGTCAGGGGGCTGTTCCGCACGAACAGTTGCGCCCCTGCCGCGTCGGGCAGGAACTTCGCCGCCGGGAAGACCTTGGCCAGCAGCAACGACACCGAGACCACCGTGGTGTTGGCGATGAGCACGACCAGCGGCACCACCCCGCCGCGCGTCACGGTGGCGACGGCGAGCGCGATCAGCGACATGGAGGCGCAGTAGAGGGCGACGCCGCCGATCCGCCAGCCGAGCGCGTCGAGCGCCTGCGCGGGCGGCACGCCGTGGGGACCCAGCAACGGCTGTCCCACGACGACCCCGAGCACGACCGACGCGGCGGTCAGCGCGGCCGTCACCAGCGCCACCACCACCGCTTTCGCCGCGAACAGCAGGCCGCGGCGGGGCTGGCTGGTCAGGCTCACCGTGATCTGCCGCCCGCCACCGGCGTCGGCCGCGCCTGCGGTGTACTCGCTGCTGATGGCGACGACACCGAGCAGCACCCCGGCGGCGGCGCCGACGGCACCGGTCTCGATGCTCAGCTCGGTGAGATTCCGGCCGCCGAGCGAGTGCCCCTCGGCGAGCCGTGACCGGATGGTGTTCGCGTTCAGCCCGGTGATCGCCGGCGCGGCGACGAGGCAGATCCCGGCCGCGATCCGGGCCGGCCACAACGACACCAGCTTGCGGAACTCGGCGCCCAGGTACGTCATCGGCCCTCCCCGGTCAGCGCGAAGAAGGCGTCCTCCAGCGATGCGTGACCGGCGGAGACCTCGGCCACGGATCCACTGTGGACGACCGTGCCACGGTTGATCACCACGAGGTGGTCGGCGGTGTTGGCCAGCTCGCTCATCAGGTGGCTGGACAGCAGCACCGTCCGGCCTTCTCCCGCGTAGGACCGCAGGAACTCCCGCAGCCACCGGATCCCGTGCGGATCGAGGCCGTTCACCGGCTCGTCCAGCACCAGCACGTCCGGTTCCCCGAGCAGCGCCGCGGCGAGCCCGAGCCGCTGGTTCATGCCGAGGGAGAACGCGCCGGCCCGCTTGCGCCCCGCGTCACCGAGCCCGACGAGGTCGAGCACCTCGGCGATCCGCCTGCGCGGGATGCCGTTGCTGGCGGCCACCCACGCCAGGTGGCTGCGCGCGGTCCGCGAGCGGTGCGCCCCGCTGCCCTCCAGCAGCGAGCCCACGGTCCGCAACGGATTCCGCAGCGACCGGTACGGCTTCCCGCCGATCAGCGCGGTGCCCGCGTCGGCCGAATCGAGGCCGAGGAGGATGCGCAGCGTGGACGACTTGCCCGCGCCGTTGGGGCCGAGCAACCCGGTGACCTGACCGGCCTTCGCGGTGAAGCCGACCTCGCGCACCACGACCTTCGCCCCGTGCCGCTTGACCAGACCCGATATTTCGATCATGCCGCCAGCCTGTGGCCTGCCGGGCCGGGCGGCATCGGCCAAAGGTTGACACCTAACGGCGCAGCGAGTCGACGAACCCGGTTTCGTAGGCGAGGACGACGAGTTGCGTCCGGTCCCGCACCGCGAGCTTGTCGAACAGCCGGCTGAGGTACGTCTTCACCGTCGCGCGGCTGAGGAACAACGCGGCGGCGATCTCGTCGTTCGACATGCCCTCGGCGATCGCCGCCACCACGTCCCGCTCGCGTTCGGTCAGCTCGTCGAACCGGGCGCGTTCCGGCTGTTCGCGGCGCCGGGCGAACTCCGCGATGACCCGGCCGGTCACCTCGGGCGCCAGCATCGCGTGCCCGTCGTGGACCGTCCGCACCGCGCGGAGGATCTCCGGCGGGCCGGCGTTCTTCAGCAGGAACCCGGAGGCTCCCGCCCGCAGCGCCTCGTACACGTACTCGTCGAGGTCGAAGGTCGTCAGGATCAGCACCCGGGCCGAGGAGGACGCGCACACCTCGCGGGCGGCCGCCAGCCCGTCCAGCACCGGCATCCGGATGTCCATCAGCACCACGTCCGGACGCAGCCGCCGCACCGCGGCGACCGCGGCGGCGCCGTCGCCCGCCTCGCCCACGAGCACCAGCCCCGCGTCGGCGGTGACCAGTTCGCACAGCGAGCTGCGCAGGAGGTCGTCGTCCTCGGCGACGAGGACACGGATCCGGCCGCTCATCCGCGCGGCTCCGGCAGAACGGCACGCAGCGTGAAACCGCCGTCCGCGGCCGGCGTGGCCGTCAGTTCGCCGCCGAGCGACTCCACCCGCTCCCGCAACCCGATCAGACCGAACCCTCCCCCGCCGTGACGCGTGCCGCCCATGCTTCCACCGCCGTTGGTCACCTCCACGACGACTTCGCCGTCCCGCACCGCGACGGACACCGAGCACCGGCAGCCCGGCGCGTGCGTGGCCGCGTTCGTCAGCCCTTCCTGCACGATCCGGTACACCGCCAGCCCCGTGCTCGCGGGCAGGCCGTCCGCGTTCCGCACAGCGAGGCTCACCTCGATGCCGGTGCCACGCACCCGTTCGGCCAGGGCTTCGAGGTCGGCGATCCCTGGCTGGGGCGCGCGTTCGGCGGGGCGGTCGCTGTCCCGGACCGCGCCGAGCACCGACCGGAGGTCGGTCAGCGCGTCCTTCGCCGTCCGCTCGATGCGGGTCAGCCGGTTCGCCAGCTTCGCGGCGTCGTCCGGGACGACGTGGGCCGCGACCCCGGCGGTGACCGCGATCGTGCCCAGCGAATGCGACACCACGTCGTGCACTTCCCGCGCCACCCGCAACCGCTCTTCGAGCACCGCGCGCCGCGCGGCTTCCGCGCGCTCCCGCCGGACCGACTCGCCGAGCCGGAACGCGCCTGCCAGCACCAGGAGGCTCACCATGACGTACCGCAGGACGTCGTCCCACGCCGTCGATCCGGCCGTGAGCAGGACGGCCACGACCACGGCGAGCGTCACCGGCGCGATCCGCGAGGAGCGGGCGCCCCCGGCCCGGACCACCAGCGGGTACAGCGTCCACGCCGCCGCGACGAACGGATCGGGCGTGAAACCGAGCAGCGCGCCCGCGAGAGTCACCGTCGCGACGACGCCGAACGCCACCGCAGGCCACCGGGAGCGCAGCAGGACCCCGGCGACGAGCAACGGGACGAGCACGACGGCAGGTCCGGGCTCCGGTGGGAGCGGAAGCCAGAACACCGCCACGCACAGCACGGCGACGGCCCCGTCGGTCAGGAGCCGCCGGGAAGCGCGCGGAAACGGCATGGGGCCGAGATTAGAGGCGGCCGAGCCTGGGATGGTCAGCCCTCGGCGGCCAGCTGCCCGCACGCGGCGGCGATCTCCTGCCCCCGCGTGTCCCGCACCGTGCACGCCACCCCGCCCTCGTTGACGCGGCGCACGAACTCGCGCTCGACCGGCTTCGGTGAGGCGTCCCACTTCGAGCCGGGCGTCGGGTTCAGCGGGATCAGGTTCACGTGCACCAGCTGGCCCAGGTGCTTGCGCAGCCGCTTCGCGAGCAGGTCCGCCCGCCACGGCTGGTCGTTCACGTCCCGGATCAGCGCGTACTCGATCGACACCCGGCGGCCCGTCGAGTCGGCGTAGTACCGCGCCGCCTCCAGCACCTCGTCCACCGGCCACCGGTTGTTGACCGGCACCAGCGTGTCACGCAGCTCGTCGTCCGGGGTGTGCAGCGACACCGCCAGCCGGACCTGCATCTTCTCGTCCGCCAGCCGCCGGATCGCCGGGGCCAGCCCGACCGTCGACACCGTCACCGATCGCTGCGAGATGCCCAGCCCGTTCGGCGCCGGGTCGGTGATCCGGCGCACGGCGGCCAGCACGCGCTTGTAGTTCGCCAGCGGCTCGCCCATACCCATGAACACGATGTTCGACAGCCGCCCGGGACCGCCGGGCATCAGGCCGTCCCGCATGACCGCGGCGGCCGAGCGCACCTGGTCGACGATCTCCGCGGTCGACAGGTTCCGGGTCAGCCCTGCCTGGCCGGTCGCGCAGAACGGGCACGCCATGCCGCAGCCGGCCTGGCTGGAGATGCACAGCGTCGCCCGGTCCGGGTAACGCATCAGGACGCTCTCCAGCAGAGTGCCGTCGTGCGCGCGCCACAGCGTCTTGCGCGTCGCGCCGTCGTCGCAGGCCACCGCGCGCACCTCGGTGAGCAGCGGCGGCATCAGCTCGGACACCAGCCGTTCCCGCGACGCGGCCGGGATGTCGGTCATCGCGGCGGGGTCGGCGGTCAGGCGGGCGAAGTAATGGTTCGACAGCTGCTTGGCGCGGAACGGCTTCTCGCCGAGGTCGCTGACGGCCGCCGCGCGTTCGGCGGCGGTCAGGTCGGCGAGGTGGCGAGGCGGCATCCCGCGCCGGGGAGCCTCGAAGAGCAGCGGCAATGTCGACACAACCACACATTGTCCCACGCCGCCGCCAGGGGAACCCGCGCCGGGGTGCGCGAACCGCGGGGAAATCCGCGAATGCGCGGCACAAATTCCCGCCGGACGATTGCCCGGATTTCCCCGCGCTGCGATTCTTGGCGCGGCCGGCCGGCCCGCGAAAAAACATTTCCGCCGCATTGTCACCCAGCTGACAAAACCATCGAGAAACCGGAGGAAACGCATGCCATCGACCCGCTGGCGACGACGGCTGGCCGCACTGGCCACCGGCGCCGCGACCCTGCTCACCCTCGCGCTGACCGGCACCGCGAACGCCTTGCCAGTGCAGGACGTTCCCGACATCGGCGTGGACACCGGCCGGTTCAGCCTGCCGATCAACTGCGCCATCAGCCTGCCGGATTTCGGCGGCATCAAGGTACTCGACCTCGGCACCACGGTGGACGTGCAAGGCGCCGTCGCCGCGCAACTCGGGCCCGGCCAGGAATTCTGGCTGACGCAGGGATCGGGCAGCATCACCTTTCCGGAAGCACTCACCGCACTGGCCGGTTTCGCCGGTATCGACAAAGCCGACGCGACCATTTCCGCGCTGAACATCGGCGCACAGAACGCGACCCCCGCGCAGATCAACGTGGCCGACCCGCCCGCGGTGATCAAGGACATCCCGATCCAGGCAGGCCGGCCGCTGAAGGTCGGCCTGCCACTGGAAGGCACCTTCGACGTCGGCCCGTTCACCGCGCCCGGCTCGGGCGTCGTCACGCTGCAGTTCGTCGACGCCGTCGCCCGCGTCGCCCTGAAGTCGGCGGCCGGCTTCACCCTGAACGTCGAGGCCAACTGCACGCCGACCGCGGGCAACGCGCTGCTGTCGATCGCCGTCGGCGGGCCGGCGGGCCAGCCGCCATCGAAGATCACCGGCGCGCCGCTGAACTACCCCGTCCCGCCAGCCGAGTCGCTGATCGGGATCATCAACGCGCCCTACCACTGCACGCTGGGCGGGCAGCCGCTCGACGTGGGCATCGCCGTCGGCGGCACCATCCCGCTGTCGGTCAAGGCGGGCGGTTCGCTGTCGTTCACGAACGCCTCCGGGGCTCTCACCATCCCGCCGGCCACGGTGAACGCGCTGCTCGACGCCGGCGTGCAGACCGTGTCCGGGCGGGTGACCACGCAGAACCTGGTGGTCGAGGGCGGCACCCCTGCCGTGCAGAACGTGGCCGCGGCCGGCATCGACATCCCGCAGACCACGCTGGTGCGGAACCAGAAGATCGTCATCTCGCTCCCGCAGCAGGGCACGCTGACCGCGGGCCCGTTCACCCCGTCGCCGGGCGCGGAGAGCGTGCGGATCTCGCTCGGTGACGCCGCCGCGGACTTCCGGATCAACGGCAGCACCCAGACGATCCGAGCCACCTGCGCCACCCCGTCTCCGCAGGTCATCCTGGTCGACAACCCGGTGACCTGACATCGGGTTTGCCTTCCGACTGTTTCCGATATATCGTGAACATGTCGGAACAGTACGGAAGGAGACCGACATGAGACACGGACACTTCCCCCCGCCGCACGGACGGCCCGCCTTCGGCCCGTTCGCCCGCGGTGGTTTCGGAGAGTTCCCCCCGGGCTGGGGCCCGGGCGGTCCGCGTGGCGAGTTCCGGGGGCGCGGCCCTCGTGGCCCGCACCGCGGGCGGCGAGGACGGCGGGGCGACGTGCGCGCCGCCATCCTCGCCCTGCTGGCCGAGCAGCCGCGGCACGGTTACGAGATCATCAGTGAGATCGCCGAGCGCAGCGGCGGTTTCTGGCGGCCGAGCCCCGGCTCGGTCTACCCGACCCTGCAGCTGCTGGCCGACGAAGGCCTGGTGGTGGCCCGCGAGGACGGCGGCAAGCGCCTGTTCGAGCTGACCGACGCCGGGCGCGAGGCGGCCGCGAACCAGGACGGGAAGCCGCCGTGGGAGCAGATCGCCTCGGACGTCGACCCCAACGAGGTCGACCTGCGCAAGGCGGGTGCGATGCTGGCCGCCGCCGCGGTCCAGGTGTCCCAGGCCGGGACGCCGGGTCAGAAGCGGCGCGCCGCGGAGATCCTCAACGAGGCCCGTCGGTCGATCTACGCCGTGCTCGGCGAGATCGACACCGACGACGAGGACGACGAGGAGTGACCGGGCAGCACGAGGCCGGTGGGCTTGTCGCGGACGAGAACGCGGTAGCCCACCGGCACCGTGAAGCCCGCAGCGTGCCGGCCGCGTGATCCGTTGTCCCGCAGGACGTCTTCGATCGCGCGGTCGGCCACCTCGGGGCTGAACTCGATGCGCAGCACCGCCGCGAGGCTTTCGGCGTCGGCGAACCGCCACTTCGCCGTCACGCGACGGCAGCGGAAACCCTGGCCGTCGAAGAACGCGTCGACCGCCGCCGGGTCGTAGTCGGGCAGATCCGCCCGCATCCACCGGCCGTACGGCTCACTGGACACGTCCAGATCGACGATCGCCAGCGCACCCCCGGGGCGCAGCACGCGATCCGCCTCGCGCAGACCGGGTTCGCAGCCGGGGCCGAAGAAGTACGCGGTGCGCGCGTGCACGATGTCGGCACTGGCGTCGGGAACCGGGATCGACTGCGCGGAACCACGCAGCACCCGCACCGAGGACAGCCCGGTGACCCGGCTTTCCGCCCGGCGCACCAACGGTTCGTGTGGTTCGACGCCGATCACCGACCGCGCGGACTCGGCGAAGCGGGGCAGGTGAAAACCGTCTCCACAGCCGACGTCCAGCACATCCTTGCCCTGCCAGGGACATTCGTCGGCGAGGACCCGCCAGATGTCGCCTTCGACGTCCTGCGCGCGGTTCTCCAGCTCGTAGGTGTCCGGGTAGTACCAGATGTTCGGGCTGGGCAGGACGTCCGCCCTGGACGTGGTCCGCTGCCCACGCCGGGCGATCTTCCACACACCGCAAGGATATCCGAGACGATGCCCGGAAAGCGCTTCGCGTTCGGCATAGACTTGCTGCCCTCCCCACCGATCGGAGGCGGTATGTCCCTCGGATCTTCGGCCCCGTCCGTCCTGCCCTCCGGGGTGCCGTGCTGGGTCGAGCTCGCCAGCGTCGACGAGGCGGCCTCCCACCGGTTCTACGAAGGCCTGTTCGGCTGGACCTTCCTGCTCAGCCGCGATCCCGCGACGCGCACCGGCCGGTACCTGATCGGCACGCTGGACGGTGTGCCCGTCGGCGGCCTCTACCAGGCGGCGCCGGACCAGGCGAGCGCCTGGATGATCAACATTTCCGTGCAGAACGCGCACGCGGCGGCGAACTGGGTGCAACGGCTCGGCGGAGTCGTCACGCTCGAACCGACCGTGCTGCCGCACCGGGGCTGCATCCTGCACGGCATCGAGCCGTCCGGGGCGCCGTTCGTGCTGTGGCAGCCGCCGGCGGACTGGGCGTTCGCGGCGGGCTTCCCGAACACCTTTTCCGGCGCCGACCTGAACACGCGCGACGGCGAGGCGGCGGACGGCTTCTTCACCCGGCTCTTCTCGTACACGAGCCTGCAGGTGGGGGACAACCGCGGCATCGACTACGTGGAGTGGCGGCTGGAACAGCAACCGGTGCTGTACCGGTACGTGATGGGCCCGGAGTACCCGCCGCAGGCGCCGCCGCACTGGATGGTGTACTTCGGCGTCGACCCGGCGCGCGGCACCGACGCGACGGCGGGACACGCGCTGATGCTGGGCGGCACCGTGCTGGTGGAGCCCTACGACACACCGTGGGGCCGGATCGCGATCCTCGCCGATCCGGCCGGCGCGGTGTTCTCGATCATCGACCACTCCCGCACGAGCGAGGGCTGGGGCCGCGCCGAGGTGGACGACCCCTACGACGACTGAGCCGTCGCTCGCCCTGGCGTGCGATAGGTTCGCCGCCATGTTCGACGCCTGGCCACCCGCCCCGATCCGGACCGAGCGGCTGATCCTCCGCGAGTCCGCCGCCCGGGACCGGGCGGCGTTCATCGAGCTGTTCGCGTCACCGGAGGTCGGCGCCTACGTCGGCGGGTCTCGGCCGCGCGACGAGCTGGAGCGCTCAGTGCCCGAAGTGCCCGGACGGCGCCCGGGGCTGTTCGTGGTCGAACTCGACGGCGCGATGATCGGGATGATCACCCTCGACCCGCGCGACGCGGAGCGCCCGGGGCACGTCCGCCCGGAGGCCGGGGAAGCCGAGCTCGGCTACCTGTTCCTGCCGCGGGTGTGGGGCTCCGGCTACGCGGCCGAAGCGTGCGCGGCGGCGCTCGGCTGGTTCGCCGGGGTGCATCCCGGCGAACCAGTGGTGCTCTCCACCCAGAAGGCCAACGAGCGCGCGCTGCGCCTCGCCCTGAAGCTGGGTTTCACCGAGGTGGAGCGGTACGAGGAGTACGGTGCCGAGCAGTGGTTCGGCGTGTGGTCCCGCTGACCGCGGTCAGTTCACGAACGCCGACAGCAGCAGGAACGACACCACGGCGGAGGGCAGGAGCGAGTCGAGCCGGTCCATCAGCCCGCCGTGGCCGGGCAGCAGCGTGCCCATGTCCTTGATGCCGAGGTCCCGCTTCATCAGCGACTCGACCAGGTCGCCCAGGGTCGCGGTCAGCACGATCGCGACCCCGAACACCACGCCCTGCCAGACCTGCCCGTCGAGCAGCAGCGTCAGCGTCAGCGAACCCGCCACGACACCCGCGACGAGCGAGCCGCTGAAGCCCTCCCACGTCTTCTTCGGGCTGATCGACGGCGCCATCGGGTGCTTGCCCTTGAGGACACCGGCGATGTAACCGCCGGTGTCCGACGCGACGACGCCGATCAGGAACGCCAGCACGCGGCCGACCCCGTCGGACGGCGGGACGAGCATCGCCGCGAACGCGCCGAACAACGGCAGGTACGCGGCGGTGAACACGGACGCGCTGATGTCGCGCACGTAGCCCACCGGCCCGCCCGGCAACCGCCAGAGCAGGCAAGCCAGCACGGTGAGCGCGAACGCGATCAGGGCGCCCTCGTACCCGAACGGCCAGGACAGCCAGAGCATCGCCTGACCGCCGAGCAGCAGCGGGACCAGCGCGAGGCGGATGTTCGCGGCGCGCCGCAGCGCCTGGGCGAACTCGTAGGTGCCGACGGCGATCGCCGCCGCGATGATCCCGATGAACAGGTAGCGCACGGTGAGCAGCGACACGAGGATCGCCGCACCCAGTGCCAGCCCGACACCGATCGCCGCGGGGAGGTTGCGACCGGCCCGCGACGTTTTCTTGGCCGGTTCAGCCGGCTCGGGAGAAGCCACCGGGGCCTTCTCGCGTTCTTCGCTCACCTGTGGCATTCAGACCTCGAGCAGCTCGGCTTCCTTGTGTTTGACGAGCTCGTCGACCTTCGCCACGTAGTTGTCGGTCAGGTGCTGCAGTTCCTTCTCCGCGCGCGCGACCTCGTCCTCACCGGCCTCGCCGTCCTTGGCGATGCGGTCGAGCTCTTCCTTGGACTTGCGGCGCACACCGCGGATGTGGACCTTGGCGTCCTCGCCCTTGGCCTTGACCATCTTGACCATCTCCTTGCGCCGCTCCTCGGTGAGCTGCGGGATGGTGATGCGGATGATCTGGCCGTCGTTGGACGGGTTGACACCCAGGTCGGACTCGCGGATGGCCTTCTCGATGGCGCCGAGCTGCCCCTGGTCGTAGGGCTTGACGATCACCATGCGGGCCTCGGGGATGTTGACGCCGGCCACCTGGTTCAGCGGCATCGTCGACCCGTACGCCTCCACCATGATGCGGGCGAACATGCCCGGGTTGGCCCGGCCGGTCCGCACCGACGACAGATCCTCCTTGGCGAAGGACACCGCTTTTTCCATCTTCTCCTCGGCGTCGAGGAGGGTCTCGTCGATCACGGCTACTCCCGTTGTGTGTGCTGTTGTTCCCGGTCCGTTCGGGGTCAGGCGCTGGGCCCGGCCCCGGAGGTGCTCACCAACGTGCCGATCCTCTCACCACGCACCGCCCTCGCGATGTTCCCCTCGGTGAGAAGGTTGAACACGATGATGGGCATGTTGTTGTCCATGCAGAGGCTGAAGGCGGTGGCGTCGGCGACCTTGAGCCCGCGCTCGAGCACCTCGCGGTGGCTGATCTCGTCGAACATCTTCGCGCTCGGGTCGCTCTTCGGGTCCGCGGTGAAGACCCCGTCGACGGCCTTGGCCATGAGCACGGCCTCGCAGCCGATCTCCAGCGAGCGCTGGGCGGCGGCGGTGTCGGTGGAGAAGTAGGGCATCCCGGTGCCCGCGCCGAAGATCACCACACGGCCCTTTTCGAGGTGCCGCTCGGCTCGTCGCGGGATGTAGGGCTCGGCGACCTGGCCCATCGTGATGGCGGTCTGCACGCGCGTGGGGACGCCTTCCTTCTCCAGGAAGTCCTGCAGCGCCAGGGAGTTCATGACCGTGCCGAGCATGGCCATGTAGTCGGCGCGGTCGCGGTCCATGCCGCGCTGGGACAGCTCGGCGCCGCGGAAGTAGTTGCCGCCACCGATGACGACGGCCATCTGCACACCGGTGCGGACGACGTCCGCGATCTGCGCGGCCACGGAGTGGACGACGTCGGGGTCGAGGCCCAGCGCTCCCCCGCCGAACATCTCGCCACCCAGTTTCAGCAGCACCCGCCGGTAACCGCCGTCGGCTCGTTTCGCCTCGCCCATGTCCGCCTCCGCCCGCTCGGGTGCTCTCGTGGAGCCTGCCTTCGCGAGTGTGCCCCGTCCCCGTGATCACGGAGACGGGGCACCCTCACGTCACTGCCGTCGTGTTACGGCTGGCCGACCTCGAACCGGGCGAACCGGGTCACGGTCACGCCGGCCGCGTCGAGCAGCGCCTTGACGGTCTTCTTGTTGTCGAGGACCGACGGCTGCTCTAGCAGCACGGTGTCCTTATAGAACGCGTTGACCTTGCCCTCGATGATCTTGGGCAGGGCCTGCTCGGGCTTGCCCTCGGCCCGGGCGGTCTCCTCGGCGATGCGGCGCTCGTTGTCGACCAGGTCGGCGGGCACCTCCTCGCGGGTCAGGTACTTCGGCTTGAGGGCCGCGATCTGCAGCGCCGCGTTGCGGGCCGCCTCGGCGGCGCCGTCGCCCTCGCCGTTGTACTCGACCAGCACGCCGACCGCCGGGGGCAGGTCGGTGCCACGGCGGTGCAGGTACGTCGCGACCTGGCCGTCGAAGGCCACCACGCGGCGCAGGACCAGCTTCTCGCCGATCTTGGCGGCCAGCTCCTGCACGGCGTCGCCGACGGACTTGCCGCCCTCGAGCTCGGCCGCGGCCAGCTTCTCGACGTCGTCGGTCTTCAGGGTCTGCGCGACCTTGACGATCTTGTTGGCGAGCTCCTGGAACTGCTCGTTCTTGGCGACGAAGTCGGTCTCGGAGTTGATCTCGACCAGCACGCCGCCGTCGCCGGCGACGAGGCCCTCGGCGGTGGCGCGCTCGGCGCGCTTGCCGACGTCCTTGGCGCCCTTGATGCGCAGGAACTCAACGGCCTTGTCGAAGTCGCCGCCGCTCTCCTCGAGCGCCTTCTTGCAGTCCATCATGCCGGAGCCGGTGAGCTCGCGGAGACGCTTGACGTCCGCCGCGGTGTAGTTCGCCATCGTGCGGTGTCCGTTCCTCTCGGAAAGTTTGGGGGCCGCGCCGGTCCGGCGCGGCCGTGCCGGAAAGATTCAGGAGGCGGTGGTCTGCTCGGCCGGGGCCTCGCTGTTCTTCAGCAGGTCCTGCTCCCACTCCGCGAGCGGCTCGTCGGACACGCCCGGCTCGGGCTTGTCCTGGCCCTCGGCGGCGGCGGAGCCGTTGCGGCTGGAGCGGGCCATCAGGCCGGCGGCGGCGGCCTCGGCGACCACCTTGGTGAGCAGCGCGGCCGAGCGGATCGCGTCGTCGTTGCCCGGGATCGGGTAGTCGACCTCGTCCGGGTCGCAGTTGGTGTCCAGGACCGCGACGACCGGGATGTTCAGCTTGCGCGCCTCGCCGACGGCGATGTGCTCCTTCTTGGTGTCCACGATCCAGACGGCGCTGGGCACCTTCTGCATGTCGCGGATACCGCCGAGGGTGCGCTCCAGCTTCTCCTTCTCGCGGGTCAGCGTCAGGATCTCGCGCTTGGTGAGGCCCTGGAAACCGCCGGTCTGCTCCTGGGCCTCGAGCTCCTTGAGGCGCAGCAGCCGCTTGTGGACGGTCTGGAAGTTGGTCAGCATGCCGCCGAGCCAGCGCTGGTTGACGAAGGGCATGCCCACGCGCTGCGCCTCGCGGGCGATCGCCTCCTGGGCCTGCTTCTTCGTGCCGACGAACATGATGGTGCCGCCGTGCGCGACGGTTTCCTTGATGAACTCGTACGCACGGTCGATGTAGCTCAGCGTCTGCTGCAGGTCGATGATGTAGATGCCGTTGCGCTCGGTGAGGATGTAGCGCTTCATCTTCGGGTTCCAGCGGCGGGTCTGGTGCCCGAAGTGCACGCCGGAATCGAGCAGCTGCTTCATGGTGACGACGGCCATGGCCGGATTCGCACCTCTTCTGTGTAGCGCGCGCCCCGCGGGACGCGCTGGCCGGTTTTGTCGCCGTCGGCCGGGTGGCCGGCGACCCTGGTGCAGTGCCGATGCCCGGACCCCGTGGATGACTCCTCGGGGACCGCCGGGCGCCGTGGGTTCCGTGAGCGGGAACGTGCACGTACACGCGAAGTCGACCTGTCGTGACAGGCCGCGCAAACAGTGTACGCCCTGGCGGCGCGGGGTTCACCACGGGCGGCCTGGTGCTCCGGGCTGCTTGGTCCAGGCCGCCGCGGATGGGTTGGTCGGGCGCGGTTGTCCACAGGCGAAGCGGAGTTGTCCACAGATTCTGTCGCCGCCCGATCGTGGAGCCCGATGTGCGCCAGGCTGGGCCGATGATCGTGGTGATTCGCCGGTTGGTCGGGTTGGTGCTGGTCGGTGCCGTTGGGTGGCTCTTGGTCCCGGCTGCCGTGGGCGCTGTGGCCGAGGTGCCGTGGGGGCAGGGTGCGGCGGTGGCCGAGAACCCACCGGAGGCGCCAGGCACGGCAGCGCCAGCCGCTGCGGCCGCCACCAACTCCCGGCAGGGACCGGCAACGAAGAGACCCACGACCGCCGCAGCCGGCTCACCGCAAGAGTCGGCACCCAACGCGCCGGCAGCGACCGGAGCCAGCTCACCGCAGGGGCCGGCAGCGAAGGAGCCGACAGCCGCCGGAGCCAGCTCGCCGCAGGAACCGGCCGCCAAGGGACCGGCGGCGGCCGCCGCATCGATCGGGTCTCCCGGGACGGTCGGACCTCCCGGGACGGGGACGGCGGCTGTGGCCCGCGGGGTAGCGGACGAGCTGGATCCCCGGTTCGGGTGGCCGTTGTCGCCGAAGCCGGTGGTCGTCCGGCCGTTCCAGGCGCCGTCCGGGCCCTACGGGCCGGGTCACCGCGGCGTGGACCTGGCCGCCACGCCCGGCCAGCAGGTCCTGGCAGCGGGGCCGGGCGTGGTCGTGTTCGCGGGGCTCGTCGCCGGGCGGCCGGTGATCTCGATCGACCACGACGGCGGGTTGCGGACCACCTACGAGCCGGTCGCGCCGTCGGTGCCGGTCGGCACGCAGGTGTGGCGGGGCCAGCCGGTCGGGGTCGTCGAGGCCGGGCATCCGGGCTGCCCGGTCGAGGCCTGCCTGCACTGGGGCGTGCGACGGGGCGAGGAGTACCTGAACCCGCTCCCCCTGGTCCAGACCGGCTCGGCGATCCGTCTGAAGCCGTGGACCGGCTAGACCCCGGCCTGCTCCGTGAGCCGAGCCCGCAGCCGGAGGACCGCGCGGGTGTGCAGCTGGC
>NZ_JBEXTZ010000148.1:0-14713 GCF_040614195.1 Amycolatopsis sp. NPDC006125 | reverse complement strand
TCTTTCACTCCACCGGCCACCACCTAGATCTACACCGCACCTGTAACACTCTGTCCCTCCCCGACGCTCTTCCGATCGGGCCGCGGCCGGTCCGGCGTTCGGCGGCGCCTGGTACGACGCCGCGTCCGGCAAGCTGGTCGTCGGCATCACCGATGCCGCCCGCGCGGACGCCGTCGAGGCCACCGGCGCCGACACCGCGCTGGTCGCCCACACCGAGTCGGCGCTGGACGCGGCCAAGGCGAGCCTCGACACCCTCACCGCCCCGCGCGAGGTCACCGGCTGGTACGTCGACGAGCGGGCCAACCGCGTGGTGGTGACCGTCGTGCGCGGCGCGCAGGGCGCCGAGGTGCAGGGCTTCCTCGACCGGGCCCGCGCCGCCGGTCCCGTCCAGGTCGAGGAGACCACCGACGTGCCGCGGCTGTTCGCCGGGAACATCGTCGGCGGCGACGCCTACTACATCAACGGATCCGCCCGCTGCTCCATCGGTTTCTCGGTGCGGGGCGGGTTCGTGTCGGCAGGCCACTGCGGCAGCGCGGGCGACTCGGTGAGCGCGCCGGACGGCTCGGCGATGGGCACGTTCCAGGGTTCTTCGTTCCCCGGCAACGACTACAGCTACGTCCGCACCACCTCGTCCTGGACGCCGACGCCCGTCGTGGACGGATACGGCAACGGGAACGTGACGGTCACCGGGCACACCGCGGCCCCGGTCGGCTCGTCGGTGTGCCGCTCCGGTTCCACGACCGGCTGGCATTGCGGCACCATCCAGGCCACCAACCAGACCGTCAACTACGCCGAGGGTTCCGTCTCCGGCCTGACCAGGACCACCGCGTGCGCGGAGCCGGGCGACTCGGGCGGCTCGTGGGTCAGCGGCAGCCAGGCGCAGGGCGTGACCTCCGGCGGGTCCGGCAACTGCAGCAGCGGCGGGACGACCTACTTCCAGCCCGTCAACGAGATCCTGTCCGCCTACGGGCTCACGCTCGTCACCGGCTGACCGGCACGACCCGCAGCCCCCGTCCGGCCGGGCGGGGGCTGTGTGGTGTCCGTGCTCAGGTGGTGGCCGGCGCCCAGGCACGCTCGAGCGCGGCGGCGCGTGCCCGGCGCTTCAGGCCGGCGAGGCTGTGCTTGGCGGGGATCAGCAGCGCGGTCAGCCAGGTGCGCCGGTACTCCTCCAGCGCCAGCGCCACGGGGCGATGCATGACGCAGTGCACCAGACCCGGCGTGCCGAGCCGGTGCCTTCCGGTGTGCTTGCTCTGCGTCATCGTTCCTCCGTGCGGGCGACCTTTCCCGCCGCGCACCGTACGCAACGAGAGGCCCGAAGCGTAGTAGCGCGGCGGCGTGTCACCGATCTCGTTCCGGTCACAGACCGATCAGGGAGTAAAGAACACCCGATCGTGGCGTCTGGTCTAATGCGAACCATGCTGCGGGTGGGGTTGTCCGGTGGGATCGGTGCGGGGAAGTCGACTGTCGCGGCGCGACTCGTGGAGCACGGCGCCGTGCACGTGGACGCCGACGCGATCGCCCGCGAGGTCGTGGAACCGGGCACCGAGGGGCTGGCGAAGGTCGTGGAGGCCTTCGGCGCGGACGTCCTCGGCGAGGACGGCCGGCTGAACCGCCCCGCGCTGGCAGCGAAGGCGTTCGCGGACGAGGACTCGCGCCGTCGGCTGAACGGGATCCTGCACCCCCTGATCGGGGCCCGCACCGCCGAGCGGATGGCCGAGGTGCCGCCGGACGGGATCGTGCTGCACGACGTGCCGCTGCTGGTCGAGGGCGGGTACGCGCCGAACTACCACCTCGTGGTGATCGTGGACGCCCCCGAGGAGACGCGGGTGCGGCGGCTGACCGAGCTGCGCGGGATGTCCGAGGCGGACGCCCGCGCCCGGATCAAGGCGCAGGCCAGCGACGAGCAGCGGCGCGCGGTGGCCGACGTGTGGCTGGACAACTCGGGCGCGGCGGAGGACGTGCTGTCCGAGGTGGACCGGTTGTGGCGCGAGCGGCTGGTGCCGTTCGAGGAGAACGTCCGGTTGCGCCGCCCGCGCCCGCCGATGCCGCCGAAGGTGGTGCCCTACGACGGGACGTGGCCGGCGCAGGCCGCCCGGGCGCTGGCCCGGTTGCGGCTGCTGACCGCGGGGCGCGCGTTGCGGGTGGACCACATCGGGTCCACGTCAGTGCCCGGGCTGCCCGCGAAGGACGTGCTGGACCTGCAGGTGACCGTCTCGACGCTCGCGCAGGCCGACGAGTTCGCCGACGTCCTGTCCGACGCCGGTTTCCTGCGCGCCGAAGGCGAGTGGTGGGACGACCCCCAGGGCGGCGGCGAGCGCTGGGAGAAGCGGTTCCACTACGGCGCCGACCCGGCGCGGCCGGTCAACGTGCACGTGCGCAGCACGGCCACCCCGGCCTGGCGGCTGGCGCTGTTGTTCGCCGCGTGGCTGCGGGCGAACCCGGACGAGCGCGACGCGTACGCCGAGGTGAAGGCAGCGCTGGCGGAGGCGCACGCGACCGACGCGAGCGTGGACGCCTACGCCGAGGCCAAGCAGAGCTGGGTCAACGAGGGCTTCCAGCGAGCCGAGGAGTGGGCGGAGCGCACGGGCTGGTCTGCCTGACGCGCGCCTGGTCTGCCTGAGGCGCGCGCGCTGAGCTCGGCGGCGGGATCCCCGTTGATTCACCGCACCGGACCGGCGGAGGCGGGCCAGCCCAGCACGGGCCGGCCCGGCCGGCTGATGACTCCCAGCCGCGCCGCCCCGCGGCGGCCCTCCACTGCTCCGTGACGGTCGGCGCGCCCCCGCGCCCGCGCCGCCGCAACGGCGGCCTGGCTCGCCCCGGCTCGGCCCGCCTCGCCGGCGGCCCGCCTGGCCTCCAGTACTCCGCGTCGGCTGGCTTGCCCCGCGCCGCCCCAACGGCGGCCGGGTTCCCCCGCCCTCGGCCCGGCTCGCCTCGCGGGGCCAGCCTCGCCCACGGCACCCGGCCCCCCGCACCACCACCGCCCCCAACACCACCCCTACCCGGCAGACCCCAGATCCGCCGAGAACCACCGCTCCGGCCGCATCCTGATCACCACGTGCTCGCCCAGCCGCGTCCGTTCGTAGGCCACGAACTCCTCCACCTGGCCCGCCGGCAGGTACTGTCCCGCCATCTCCCGCGCCCGCTCCGGGGTGTCCGCCTCGATCGCCGTCACCGGGCCGGCCACCGACACGTACCGCACCGTCGGCTCGGTCCGCTGCACCATCAGGCTGAACCGCCCCGCGGCCTCGATCGCCCGCGCCTTCCGCGAACCCGGCGGCGTGCGGATCCACAGCTCACCGCCCGGCGTGTACCGGTACCAGACCGGGACCGTCAACGGCGCCCGGTCGGGCGCCTCGACGACCGACAGCGCGCCGACGTGCGGCTCGGCCAGGAACCGTTCGCGTTCTTCCACTGACAACGCCATGCGCCCGAGGCTAGGCGGGGGGTACGACAAAAACGGGGTGTCAGGGTCGTGACAGCCCGGTGTCAGCCGCGGCGGCGAAGGTGATCACACGCCCCCGAAGAAGGAGCCCCTCCGATGATCACTTTCGCCACCCCCGAGCCCATCACCGCCGGCCTGATGACCGCGGGCGCCCGGGTCCGCATCGCCGCAAGCGAGCGCCCGGACACCGTCGTGCGGGTCGAGCCCGTCGACCACGCGAACCAGTCCCACGTGAAAGTCGCCCAGCGCACCGAGGTCGCCTTCGCCGACGGCCACCTGTCGGTCAAGACCAGGAAGCCGGGCCACCGGGACGGTTCGGTCGTCGTCACCATCGAGCTGCCCGCCGGGTCGCGCCTGGTCCTGCACAGCACGTGGACCGACGTGCGCGCCGACGGCCGGTTCGGCGACTGCGAACTGAACCTGGGCTCGGGCCACGTCCAGCTCGACCACATCGCCGCGCTGCGCGGGAACCTCGCCGCCGGTTCGGTCGCCATCACCCGGATCGCAGGCCCGGCCGACGTCGACGGCGGCGCCGCCGCGCTGCGGATCGGCGAGGCCGGGGGCGCCGTCCGGTACCAGGGCTCGACCGGCACGGTCTGGATCGGCCACGCGAAGTCCGGCGTCGACCTCGGCAGCGCCAGGGGGAGCTTCCACATCGACCGGGCCGACGGCGGCGTCGTCGCCAAGGCGGGCGACTGCCCGATCCGGATCGGGCGGCTGGCCCGCGGCGTCGCGGAGCTGGCGAACGCCTCCGGGGGCATCGAGGTCGGCATCGGCGACCGCACCGCCGTCTCGGTGGACGCCCGCAGCACCAAGGGAACCGTGCGCAACTCCCTGCCCGCGCGGGAGAACTCGGCCGGCTTCGACGACCAGGTCAGCGTCCACGCCCGCACCCGGCTCGGCGACATCGTCGTCCACCGCGCGGCCGTCTGAACCTAATCCAGCTCGATGAGCCCCCGGCGCAGCGCGAGCGCCACCGCGGCGGCCCGGTCCTTCACGCCGAGCTTGGCGTAGGCGTGCAGCAGGTGCGTCTTCACCGTCGCCTCGCTGATGAACAGCTTCGCGGCCGCGTCCTTGTTCGTGCCGCCGCGCGCGACGAGGGTCAGCACCTCGATCTCGCGCTGGCTCAGCTCCTCCCGGGCGGGCGCGCGCACCTGCCCCATCAGCCGGGTCGCCACGGCGGGGGAGAGCACCGCCTCGCCCCGCGCCGCCGCCCGCACCGCCCGGAACAGCTCCTCCCGCGGCGCGTCCTTGAGCAGGTAGCCCGTCGCGCCGGCTTCGATCGCGGGCAGCACGTCCGAGTCGGTGTCGTAGGTGGTCAGCACGAGCACGCGGGCCGGGTTGCCGCGGCGCGCCAGCTCGCCGATCGCGTGCACCCCGTCGGTGCCCGGCATCCGCAGGTCCATCAGCACGACGTCGGGCCGCACGCGTTCGGCGAGCGCCACCGCCTCCGCGCCGTCCGCGGCCTCGCCGAGCACCTCGAACCCGTGCTCGGCGGTGAAGATCCCGCGCAGCCCGTCCCGCACCACCGGGTGGTCGTCGGCGAGCACCAGCGTGATCATGCGGCTCCGATCGCGGGCAGGCTGGCCGAGATGGCCGTGCCGGCGCCGGGTTCCGACTCCACCGCGAGCGTGCCCGCGAGCCGCTGCACCCGCTGCAGCATCCCGGGCAGCCCGAACCCGTCGCCGCGCCGCGCCGGGTCGAACCCGGACCCGTCGTCCCGCACGTCGAGCGTCACCTGATCCTCCATGTAGGACAACGTGAGGCCGACGCGCCGCGCGCCGGCGTGCTTGGCCACATTGGACAGTGCCTCCTGTGCGACGCGCAGCAGCGTGGCCTCGATCTCCGGGTGCATCGGGCGGGCGGTGCCGGTCGCGGTGAACTCGATCGCCACCTCCGACCGCTGCGCCCACCGCTCCGCCACCGCCTTCAGCGCGTCCGGCAGCCGCGCCTCGTCGAGCGGGCCGGGCCGCAGCGCGTGCACCGACCGCCGCGCTTCGGCGAGGTTCTCCCGCGCCAGCGCGGTGGCCGTGGCCACCCGCCGCCGCCACTCGCCGGGGTCCTGTTCGGCGGCCTCGAGCTGGGTGATGATCCCGGTGAAGCCCTGCGCGAGGGTGTCGTGGATCTCCAGGCTGAGCCGTTGCCGCTCCTCCATCACCCCGGCCTCGCGAGCCTGGGCGAGCAGCTGCCGGTGCAGGCCCGCGTTCTCCGCCTGCGCCGCCTCCAGTTGTTCCAGCGCCGCGCGCCGCGCCTCGTTCTGCTCGCTGACCTTGCGCGAAATGATGGTGCCGAAGCAGATCGCCCCGGTCTGCACGGTCACGATGGTCACCCACAGCACCGGCTCGGTGCTCAGCGCCTTGCCCGGCCCGCCCGCGCCGATCGTGTTGATCAGCAGGGAGGTCGTGGCCAGCGCCAGCACGCCCAGCGGCGCGGGCTTGAGCCGCAGCGCGCCGAAGAAGCAGGTGAGCATGAAGACCAGGAACAGCACGTCCCGGAACATCAGCAGGGACGCCAGCGTCAGCGTCCCGGCGAACGAGACCGCCAGGGTGATCCCGTGCGACCGCCACCGCCGGGGCATCGCGGGGCCGGTCAGCAGCAACCACGCCAGCGCCGCCCCGGCCAGCGGCAGGGTGTCGGCGCGGTGGACGAGCAGGGTCGCCAGTCCCAGCAGCAGGTACGGCAGGTAGTGGTCGACCAGCCGGCTCCACGTCTCCGACAGCGGCCCGCCGGGGCCCTCGGCGAAGTCGAGGGACTGTGTCCAGGAGCGGCGGTTCACACCGGGCATTATCCGGTCCCCACACCCAGATCCCGCATCCGCGGCCACACCGCGGACCACGGCCCGGCGCGGCCGGTGGCCAGCCACAGCGCGGTGCCCTGGCCGAAGCCCGGGCCGTCGTCGATCCGCCCGGCCGGTGTGATCGCGGCGAAGTGCCCGGTCAGCACCGCCGGGTCGTCGCCGACGAACAGCACGTCCCGCGCGCCCTCCGGCGGCGTGCCCAGGTCCCAGTAGCCGCGGCTGCCGCTGTAGGGCTCGGGCAGCCCGAGCGGACGGCCGAAGCGGTCCAGCGCGGCGGCGTGCCAGTAGAAGCCGGTGACGATCGCGGTGCGGGCGGGGTCGGGCACCTGCCGGTAGGCGCGCGCCACCGACGCCGCGACGTCGGGCCAGCCGATCTCCGCGGTGGCGAACCCCGGCGCGGGCGCCCTGCCCACCCAGGACACCGGGACCACGGGCAGCGCGAACGGCACCGCGATCAGCGCGCTGACCGCGTACACCGGCCAGGTCGCGGCCCGCGCCACCACCGCGCGGCCGCCCCGGCTTCCAGGCTCACGGCGGCGGCCGCCCAGCACACCGCGAACATCCCGGCCACGTAGTAGGACCGCCCGCCCGTCGCCAGGAACACCGCGGTGAGCCCGGCCGTGGCCGCCCCGAGGAACCGGTACGCGCGCAGCTCCGGCGACCGCAGCAGCCGCCACACCCCGTACACCAGCAGGACCGCGCCCACGACGATCCCGGCTCCGGCCAGCATCCCGGGCAGGAACATCAGGCGCCCGCCGTAGACCTGCTCGACCTCCGCGCTGACCGCGGCGTTCATCTCCAGCTGCGGCCAGCCGTGCGCGGCCTGCCAGACCACCGTCGGCGCCGCGCCGGCCGCGGCGATCAGCGCACCTGCCCACAGCAGCGGCCGCCGCAGCAGCCCGCGCGGCCCGAACACCAGCACACAGATCCCGGCCACCAGCCAGAACGCCAGGACCAGGAACTTCACGTTGACCGCCACCGCGGTCACCACTCCCGCCCACACCAGCAGCCCGTCCGCGCGGGTGCGCACCCAGCGCACCAGCAGCCAGCACAGCACCGTCCACAGCAGCGGGTCGAACGTGGAGGTCGCCAGGTAGTGGCCGGTGCCGAGGAGCTGCCCGCTGATCGCGAAGGTCCCGGCGGTGAGCACCTGCGCGTGCCGCCCGCCGCCGAGCTCCCTGGCGATCAGCGCGGCGACGACCACCCCGGCGGCGGTCGCCAGCGTCGCGGGCAGCCGGAACACCACCAGCGCCCCGGGCGCCAGCGCGTCCACCAGGTGCGCGAGCAGGGGGAGTGCCGGCGGCTGGTCGGCATACCCCCAAGCCAGATGCCGACCAGCCGCCAGGAAATACAGCTCGTCGCCGAAGTAGCCGTAGCGGCCCCTCGTGACGAGCAACAGCAGCCCGACGGCCCCCGCCATGGCGAGCACGGGAACGCGAGCGAGCTTCGCAACTCTGACGCCGCCCGGGGCCGTTCGGTTGCCCACGAAAGTCAACTTCTTCACTCCCACCGGAAGAAGCGGACGGCCAGACCACCGCAGACCAGGGCGAACACGATCATCGCCGCCAGCTGCAGCGGCTCCGGCGAGCCGCCGGTCCAGCACGCGCGCAGGGCGTTGAGCATCGCGCCGAGCGGCAGCACGTCGGCCATCTCCCGCAGCACCCCCGGCAGGTTCTCCTTCGGCACCCACACCCCGCCGAGCGCGAGCATCGGGAAGAACACCGCGGTCCCGGCCCCGCCCGCGGTCCGGCCGGTCGGCGCGAGCGCGGCGACCAGCAGTCCCGCGGCGAACAGCGCCGTGGTGCCCAGGACGAGCGTGAGCAGGAAGCCGCCCGGGTTGGCGGGCAGCGCCAGGCCGAGCACGACGTGCCCGCCGACGACGATCAGCAGCACGACCACGAGCGCGGCGGCCAGGTTGACCAGCAGTTGCGCGGTGAGCAGGCGGGACGGCGGCACCGGGCTCGCCGCGAGCCGCCGCAGCACCCCGCGTTCCCGGTGGGTCGCCATCGCGCCGGGGAACAGTGTCAGCGCCAGCATCCCGATCAGGATCGCCACCGCGAGCGGCGCGATGAACCCGGACAGCGGCGGCTGGCCGCCGAACTCCTCGCGCGGCCGGTTCGCGTCCGGCAGCAGCCCGAACACCAGCAGCAGCGCGATCGGGACACCGAGCACCGTGATCGGCGCCCCCGGGTCGCGCAGGAACAGTTTCGCCTCGACGGCGGTGAGCCTGGTGAGCATCAGCGGTCCCCCTGTCCGATCCGGCGGCCGGTGAGCGCGACGAACGCGTCGTCCAGCCCGGCCTGTGCCACCCGCAGCTCGCCGGCGACGATCCCGCGCCGCGCGAGGACGGACGTGACGGCGTGCAGCACGTTGCCGACGCCGCTGACCTCGACCTGCCCGCCGCGCCGCGTCACGGTCCGCACCTCGGGCAGGCCGGTGAACAGCTCGTCGGGCACCGGCTCCGACGGGCGGAACCGGATCACCTGCTCGTCGGCGACGCGCGCGACGAGCCCGGCCGGCGTGTCGACGGCGACCACGCGGCCGGCGTCGATCACCGCGATCCGGTCGCAGAGCCGTTCGGCTTCCGCCATGAAGTGGGTGACCAGCAGGATGGTCACCCCGCGGTCGCGGATGCCCTCGATGACCTCCCAGGTGTCCCGGCGGGCCTGCGGGTCCAGCCCGGTGGTGAGCTCGTCGAGCACCGCGACCTCCGGGTTGCCGATCAACGCGAGCGCGATGGACACGCGCTGCTGCTGGCCGCCGGACAGCTTCCGGTAGGCCGTGCCGCGCTGCCCGGACAACCCCAGCTGTTCGAGCAGGACGTCCGGATCGGCCGGGCTCCGGTAGAACGACGCGTACAACTCCAGCGCCTCGCCGACCCGGAGCTTGTCCGGCAGCCGGCTCTCCTGCAGCTGGACGCCCAGCCGCTGGCGCAGTTCCGCGGTGTCGCGCCACGGGTCGAGCCCGAGCACCGTCGCCCCGCCGCCGTCCGGGCGCCGAAGTCCTTCCAGGCACTCGACGGTCGTGGTCTTGCCCGCGCCGTTGGGCCCGAGAATCCCGAAGATCTCGCCCCGTTCGACTGTGAAGGACACGTCCTCCACGGCGGGCTTCCCGCCGTAGTGCTTCCTGAGGTTCCGCACCTCGATGACCGGCATCGTGCCGCCCCCTTTCCTCCGCCCGACCAGCATGCGGGGGAGGGGGCGGGTGCCGGATCGACTCCGCGGCGGGACTTCGCTCAGCCGCCCGGTGACCGGCCATCCACCGATCGGTGGATGCTCAGCGGCGGCGCCAGGTCAGCTCGATGCCGTGGGTGGCCAGCCAGCGGTCCACGCGGTAGCCGTGCGCGGCGAGGCCGTCGACGGCGTCGTAGGCGATCTCCAGCGCGCGCCGCGCCTCGCCCGCGGTGAGCAGGCCGGCGCCGTGCGCGGCGAGCAGCTCGTCGATGTCGACCACGTCGACCCGCTCGCCCTCGCGCACCACGAGGTCCAGGTACCAGTCGGTGGTGCGCCAGGTCGCGTCGTCGCGCTCGACCGAGACGACGTCGAGGTAGAAGTCCTGGTCGCGTTCGTGGCCGGGGCGGAACCAGAAGTCGGTCAGCCGCAGGCCGAGCGCGGGCAGCAACCAGGATTCGAGGTAGTGGAACTGGGCGCGGCCGGGGGTGGGCCGGGCGAGGTAGAGCCCGAACGGCTCGACCCGGTACTCCTCGACGGCGCGGGCGATGCCCTTGGGATCGGTGTTGGTCCGGTTCGCGACGTCGAAGGTCTCGATCTTCGGGGGGTGGATCGTCCCGGCGTGCGCGGTCATGCCTCCCATTCTGCTGGTTTACATAAGTTTGGGAACTGTCACGACGGTAGGGTGATCACGTGGCGGACGAGGCAGACGCGGTCGAAGGAGTGGCGCGGGTGGCCGCCGTGCTCGCGGAGCGGGCCACCGAGCTCACCGGCGATCTGGTGCAGTTGTACGCGCGCGAGCTGCCGAACCTGGTCAACGACGACGAGAGCGTCGTGAGCCTGCTGTCGGCGAGCGTCTACCAGAACGTGGACACCGCGCTGCGGATCTTCCAGCACGGCATCGACCCGCGCCGGGTGGAGGCGCCGGCCGCCGCGATGGAGTACGCGCGCCGTCTCGCCCAGCGCGGCACCCCGGTGGTGGACCTGATCCGCGCCTACTACCTCGGCCAGACCGCGCTGCTCGATTATTCCCTGCGCGAGGCGGTCAGGTTCGAGTCCGATCCGGAGCTGCTGGGCGCCATGATGGGGCACGCGCTGACCGGCGCGTTCGCGTTCATCGACCGCGTCACGCAGCAGGTGGTGTCGGCCTACCAGGAGGAACGCGACCGCTGGCTGGTCAACCGCAGCGCGGTCCGGGCCGCGAGGGTGCGCACCCTGCTGGAGGGCGGGGCCACCGACACCAGCGAGACCAGCCTCGGCTACCGGCTGCGCGGCACCCACCTGGCGATGATCGTGTGGCAGGACCCGGTCCCGGGCGCAGGGCACGTGCTCGGCGGGCTGGAGTCGGTCGCGGCCGAGCTCGCCGCGGGCCTGCCCAGCGCTGGCGCGCCGCTGTTCGTGCCGAACGACGAGGTCTGCGCGTGGGTGTGGGTCCCGCTGGAGCGGCCCGCGATGCCGGACGAGGAGCGCGTCCGGAAGGTGCTGGAGAAGGCCGATCCGGGCATCCGGCTCGCGCTCGGCGACCCGGGGGAGGGGCTGGACGGGTTCCGGCGCAGCCACCGGCAGGCGCAGCGGGTGTACAACCTGGCCTTCGCCGCGGGCGAGCACTGCGACCGGGTCCTGACGTTCCGCGAGGTCGGGGCGATGGCCCTGATGGCGGGCGACATGGCGGCCGCGCGCGGCTGGGTCGCCGACACGCTGCGGGACCTCGCCACCGACGACGAGCAGCACGCCCGGCTGCGCGAGACGCTGCGGGTCTTCCTGGCCGCGGGCGGCAGCTACACCGCGGCGGCCACCCAGCTGACAATGCACAAGAACTCGGTGCAGTACCGGGTGCGCAAGGCGGAGGAGATGCTGGGCCGCCCGGTGTCGGAGAACCGCCTGGACGTCGAACTCGCGCTGCGGCTGTGCCACCGGCTCGGCGCGGCCGTGCTGGCGACGCCATAACTGCGCTGCCTCCGCCGGCCCGCGCTTCGGAACCCGCGGAACCGACCTCACCGGACGACACACCGGAACGGAACGCCTGGTTTGTCTCTTTCGGGTGTTTCATCGACCCCCGCGGCAGGCCGCGGTCCAGCGCTTTCGTCCTTCAGGACCAGTCCTGGCCCCCAGGATTGGGCCGACGGCACGAAGATTCCACGATTATTCCGGTTTACGCTTCGCCCATGGGGAACGTCGTCCACGCCGAGCCGACCGGAGTGATGGCCCTCGTGCGCCTGCGCCGGGGCGCCGCGGGTGAGCGCGACCGGGTCTGCCACCTCGTCCCGATCCCCGAAACCGGCCCCATCCCGGAGGTCCTGATCGCCCGCTGCGGCGCGCCGATCGCCTGCGGGAGCGCCGAGCTGCTGGAGCGGATCTGCGGCATGCCGTGCGAGTCGTGCCTGGCCCGCGCCGCCCGCGACCGCCGTCTGGCCTGCTAGAACGCCGCCTCGCTGAAAACTGTCGGTGGGTCGGCCTACCCTGGTTCCCGTGGCTTTCGCAACCGAACACCCCGTGCTCGCCCAGTCCGAGTTCCGGCCCGTCTCCGAGATCCCGCGCGCGGGCGGCCGGTTCGAGGTCGTCAGCGAGTACCAGCCCGCCGGTGACCAGCCGGCGGCCATCGACGAGCTCGCCAAGCGGCTCGAGCGGGGCGAGAAGGACGTCGTGCTGCTGGGCGCCACCGGCACCGGCAAGTCGGCGACCACGGCCTGGCTGATCGAGCGGGTGCAGCGGCCCACGCTGGTCATGGCGCCCAACAAGACCCTGGCCGCGCAGCTGGCCAACGAGCTGCGCGAACTGTTCCCGCACAACGCGGTCGAGTACTTCGTCAGCTACTACGATTATTACCAGCCGGAAGCCTACGTCCCGCAGACCGACACCTACATCGAGAAGGACTCGTCGATCAACGACGACGTCGAGCGGCTCCGCCACTCGGCGACGATGAACCTGCTGTCCCGGCGGGACGTCATCGTGGTCGCCTCGGTGTCCTGCATCTACGGCCTCGGCACGCCGCAGTCCTACCTCGACCGGTCCTCCAAGCTGGAGGTCGGCATGGAGGTCGAGCGCGACACGTTCCTGCGCGCGCTGGTCGACGTCCAGTACACCCGCAACGACCTGGCGTTCTCACGCGGCACGTTCCGGGTGCGCGGCGACACGGTGGAGATCATCCCGGCGTACGAGGAGCTGGCCGTGCGGGTCGAGTTCTTCGGCGACGAGGTCGACAAGCTGTACTACCTGCACCCGCTCACCGGCGAGATCGTGCGCGAGGTCGACGAGGTGCGGATCTTCCCGGCCACCCACTACGTGGCGGGGCCGGAGCGCATGGAGAAGGCGATCCGCGGCATCGAGGCGGAGCTGGCCGAGCAGCTGGAGCGGCTGGAGAAACAGGGCAAGCTGCTGGAGGCGCAGCGGCTGCGCATGCGCACCAGCTACGACATCGAGATGATGCGGCAGGTCGGGTTCTGCTCGGGCATCGAGAACTACTCGCGGCACATCGACGACCGCCCGGCCGGGTCGGCGCCGGCCACCCTGATCGACTACTTCCCGGAGGACTTCCTCCTGGTCATCGACGAGTCGCACGTGACGGTGCCGCAGATCGGCGGCATGTACGAGGGAGACGCGTCGCGCAAGCGGACCCTGGTGGAGCACGGGTTCCGGCTGCCCAGCGCGCTGGACAACCGGCCGCTGACGTGGGAGGAGTTCACCGACCGGATCGGCCAGACGGTGTACCTGTCGGCGACGCCGGGCCCGTACGAGCTGGGCCAGACCGGCGGCGAGTTCGTCGAGCAGGTCATCCGCCCGACCGGCCTGATCGACCCGGAGGTCGTGGTCAAGCCCACCGAGGGCCAGATCGACGACCTGGTGCACGAGATCCGGGTGCGCGCCGAGCGGGACGAGCGGGTCCTGGTGACCACGCTGACCAAGAAGATGGCCGAGGACCTCACCGACTACCTGCTGGAGATGGGCATCCGGGTGCGGTACCTGCACTCCGAGGTGGACACGCTGCGGCGGGTGGAGCTGCTGCGGCAGCTGCGGTCGGGCGACTTCGACGTGCTGGTCGGCATCAACCTGCTGCGCGAGGGCCTCGACCTGCCCGAGGTGTCGCTGGTGGCGATCCTCGACGCGGACAAGGAGGGCTTCCTGCGCAGCGGCACGTCGCTGATCCAGACGATCGGCCGCGCGGCGCGCAACGTCTCCGGTGAGGTCCACATGTACGCGGACAAGATCACCGACTCGATGCGGTACGCGATCGACGAGACGAACCGCCGCCGCGAGAAGCAGATGGCGTACAACACGGAGCGGGGCATCGACCCGCAGCCGCTGCGGAA
Source organism: Amycolatopsis sp. NPDC006125 (assembly GCF_040614195.1). Taxonomy (NCBI): domain Bacteria; kingdom Bacillati; phylum Actinomycetota; class Actinomycetes; order Pseudonocardiales; family Pseudonocardiaceae; genus Amycolatopsis; species Amycolatopsis sp. NPDC006125. Next base: position 997 of record NZ_JBEXTZ010000148.1, on the reverse strand, counting down.
GAAGATCGCGGACATCCTGGACCGCGTCTACAGCGAGGCGGAGGACTCCGAGCAGGCGGTGCAGGTGGGCGGTTCCGGTCGCAACGCCTCGCGCGGCAAGAAGCCCGAGCAGGGCGGCCGCAGCTCCGGGGTGCTGGTGGACCGCGACGTGGCCGGCATGCCGCGCGCCGAACTGGCCGACCTGATCCAGCAGATGACCGACCAGATGATGCAGGCCGCCCGCGACCTGCAGTTCGAACTGGCGGCCCGCCTCCGCGACGAGATCGCCGAGCTGAAGAAGGAACTGCGGGGCATGGACGCCGCCGGCGTGAAGTGACCCTTCGCGGTGATCGGCGCCGGGGTGCTGGCGACTCACCCGGGATGGGGGCGTGAGTGGCCTGGCACCGGAGTGCCGGTGGCCGGCTTGGCCGCGGGGAGTGGCTGGGCGCCGGCATGCCGGTGCCCAGCCACCCGGATGGAGGGAGCGGCCGTTGACCCGCGACGACGTGATCGCGTGGTGCCTGGCTCAGCCGGGCGCCGTCGAGACCTATCCGTTCGGTGAGCACGTGCTCGTCGTGAAGGTCACGGGCAAGGCGTTCGCCTACATCGGCTTCGAGGAGAACTCGATCGCCCTCCGGTGCGGCGCCAACGCCGAGGAGGCCGCCACCGTGCGGGAACGCCACCCGGACGCCATGCGCCCCATGGGCTACCAGTCCCGCCACGGCTGGAACACGATCACCCTGGACAACCCCATCCCGGACGCCGACCTCCACGAACTGCTGTCCGCCTCCTACGACTACGCCCGCTCCTGAACCAGCCGCACGCACGTCACTGCTCGCCTCGGCTCGCGCGGGAACTCGCCATCCGCGCCCGACCGCCGCTGCTCGTTCTCGTGCTGGCGCAGCCGCTTGCGTCTGACCGTTGCTGCTCGTTCTCGTGCTGGCGCAGCCGCTTGCGTCTGACCGTTGCTGCTCGTTCTCGTGCTGGCGCAGCCGCTTGCGTCTGACCGTTGCTGCTC
>NZ_JBEXTZ010000147.1:0-14743 GCF_040614195.1 Amycolatopsis sp. NPDC006125 | reverse complement strand
GCTTGGCCTGCGCGAGCGCCCACGTGGCGGCCGCCGCGGCCCCGCCGTCGGCCAGCGACACCGACGCGCACCCGGCGAGGTAGCGGTAGCCGTGGCCGACGACGTACCGCGCCATCGCCGACCACATCAGGTTGATCACCCCGCCGGAGCGGTGGTCCGGGTGCACGCACGACCGGCCGGTCTCGACCAGGTGCGGCCGCAGCGGGGCCAGACCGTCCAGGTCGAACTCCGACTGCGAGTACAGCCGCGCCGACCGGCCGGGCGGCAGCAGCCGGTAGGTGCCGACGACCTCGCCCCCGTGCATCACGGCGAGGTGCTCGCACACGTCGTCGAACTCGTCGGCGTCCAGCCCGCTGGGGTGCGGCGCCGCGCCGAACTCGGTGGTGAACACGCGGTGCCGCAGTCGCTGGCACGCCTGGACGATGTCGGAGTCCGCCGTGATGACGGCCTCGTACTGCCTGCTGAGGGTTGCGGTCATGGGGCGATCGTGTCGCCGCGCACACCGCCTGAGCCAGGGACTTCCGGCAAGATCAGGGACAACCCGGGGAACGCCCGTACGTGCCGCCCCCGCTACTTTGGTGGGGTTGTCCCTACCTGCTTCCGGGTGCCACGGTCGCCCACGGCACGGTCAGCTCGCCGAGCCGGATCCGCCGCGGCCGGGTCAGCACCGGCCAGCCACGCGCGGCGAGCAGCCGCACGGTCTCCAGCCAGCGGGCGCGGGCGCCGAAGGCCTGGTGCGGCGCGGCGGTCGCCCAGCAGATGTCCAGTGTGGACAACAGGTCGTGGATCCGCTCGCCCGGCACGTTGCGGTGGATCAGCGCCTTCGGCAGTCGTTCGGCCAAAGTGGACGGCTGGTCGAGCGAATCCAGGTGGCAGGACAAGGAGAGCGTGCGTGGGCCGTCCGCGTCCAGGGTGACCCAGGTGGACAGTCGCCCGATCTCGTCGCAGGTGCCCTCGACGAGCAGCCCGCCAGGGGCGAGCCGGTCGAGTACCAGCTTCCAGGCACCCTCGACCTCGTCCTCCGGGTACTGCCGCAGCACGTTGAACGCGCGCACCAGGTTCGGCCGGGTCCCGGCGAGCTCGAAACCGCCCTGGCGGAAGTCCAGCGACGGGGGCCGCGCGGCGGGTTTCGCGACCGCGACGCGCTCCGGGTCGATCTCCAGCCCGAGCACCCGGACCCGCGGGTGGACCCGCCGCAGCCGCGCGGCCAGTTCGACCGTGGTCACCGGGGACGCGCCGTACCCGAGGTCCACGACGAGCGGATCCGGCGCGCGGCGCAGCGCGGCCGACACCTCGGGGGCGCCGGCCAGCCAGCGGTCGACGCGGCGCAGGCGGTTGGGGTTCGTGGTTCCTCGGGTCGGCGCGCCTACCGGGCCGCGAGCCATTCGCGGCTGAACTGGGCCTCGCGGGCCAGCAGCTTGGTCAGCTCGCCCGCGACGAAGCTCTCCAGCTTGCCGCCGACCAGCGGGATCTTGACCTTGACCTCGCCGCGGGTCTCGACGACCGAGCCGTCGCCACGGGGACGCAGCTCGGTGCGGGCGGTGATCTCGCCGGGCATCCCGCTCACCGTGGCCCGCGCCGTGCCCGTGTAGCCGTCCCCGTCGCGGGTGAAGGTGTGCTCGCGGTCGACGTAGAGGTCGCCGGGCTGCAGCTTGCGGACGATCTGCGGGAGCTTGTCCGCCTCGATGCCCTGTCGCAGCGTGTACCTGGCGCCGTTGTCGTCCGCGGAATGGCTGAGCAGGGCGCTGTTCTTGCCGCCGATCTCGGCGAGGCGGGCGGTCAGCGCCTCCTCGCTCGTCTCGGCCCGGAACACCTCGGAGACGCCGTTGGGGTACTCCGCGCGGTGCTCGATACGGGATGCCATGAGGCCAGACAGTACCGTTTGTGCTCGTGAGCCGTCTCGAAACACCGACCCAGACGACCCTGGCCGAGCACACCACCCTGCGCCTCGGCGGCCCAGCCCGCGCGTTCGTGGTGGCCGGGACCACCGACGAGCTGCTGGCCGCGGTGCGCTCGGTCGAGGGACCGGTGCTGCTGCTCGGCGGCGGGTCGAACCTCGTCGTCGGCGACGACGGCTTCCCGGGCACCGTGGTCAAGATCGCGACGAGCGGCTGGCGCATCGACGGGGACGAGGTCGAGGTCGCGGCCGGGCAGAACTGGGACGAGTTCGTCGCGGCGACCGTCGAGGCCGGGTTCGGCGGGCTGGAGTGCCTGTCCGGCATCCCCGGCTCGGTGGGCGCCACGCCGATCCAGAACGTCGGCGCCTACGGCTGCGAGGTGGCAGACCTGCTCACCTCGATCGAGTGCTACGACCGGCGCACCGGCGAGGTGCGCACGATGACCGCGGACGAGCTCGGCTTCGGCTACCGCACGAGCGTGCTCAAGGGGGAGAGCTGGGGGATTGTCCTCAGTGTCCGGTTCGCCCTGCGCGCCGACGGGCTGTCCGCGCCGATCCGCTACGCCGAACTGGCCCGCACGCTGGGCGTCGAGCAGGGCGCGCGGGTTCCGGCGGCGCAGGCGCGCGAGGCCGTGCTGAAGCTGCGGCAGGGCAAGGGCATGGTGCTCGACGCGTCCGATCACGACACGTGGAGCGCGGGCTCGTTCTTCACCAACCCGATCGTCGCGGAGATCCCGCCGGCGCTGGAGGGCGTGGAGATGCCGCGCTACCCGGCCGACGGCGGCGTGAAGCTGTCCGCGGCCTGGCTGATCGAGCGGGCCGGCTTCGGCAAGGGCCACCCGGGGCCGGGCGGGCGGGTGTCCCTGTCCACCAAGCACACCCTGGCCCTCACCAACCGCGGTTCGGCCAGCACCGCGGACCTGCTGGCGCTGGCCCGCGAGGTCCGGGACGGCGTGCACGCCCGCTTCGGCGTCACGCTGCGTCCCGAACCACTGCTGATCAACTGCTCGCTGTAGTCACTCGCGGTGGGCGCGGCTGCCGTTGAGCTGCGCGCGCGGCTTCATGACGATGGTGTCGAGGTTCACGTGCGAGGGTCGCGTGACGGCGAAGGCGATCACGTCGGCAACGTCCTCCGCGGTCAGCGGCGTGAGGCCCTGGTAGACCTTCGCGGCGCGCTCGGTGTCGCCGTCGAACCGGTTGGCGGAGAAGTCGGTCTCGACCATGCCGGGCACGATCTCGGTGATCCGCACCGGGTCGCCGAGGTGCTCCGACCGCAGCGTGCGGTGCAGGGCCGACTGCGCGTGCTTGGCTGACGTGTAGCCGGAACCGCCGTCGTAGACCTCGTGGCCGGCGATCGACGTGACGGTCACCACGTGGCCGTCACCGGAGGCGATCAGCTTCGGCAGCAACGCCTTCGTGATGCGCAGCGTGCCGAGGACGTTGACCTCCCACATCCAGCGCCAGTGGTCCTCGTCGGCCTCCTCGACGCGCTCCAGGCCGCGTGCGCCGCCCGCGTTGTTGACGAGAACGTGGCAATCTGGAACCCGCTGGACGAATGCGGCAACCGAACCGGGGTCGGTGACGTCCAGTACGTGTGCGGTTCCGGACAACTCGGCGGCCAGCTTCTCCAGGCGGTCGAGGCGGCGAGCCCCGAGCACGACGTGGAATCCGGCCTCGGCGAGGGCGCGGGCGGTCGCCTCGCCGATGCCCGCGCTGGCGCCGGTGATCACTGCGGTTCGCTTGGTCGTCATACCGCACATACTCCCAGCGGGGGACACGCCGGTAACGCGGCAGGGCCGGGCGTCGCTTTGACGTCCGGGAGAAGTACGGAGTGCGGAGGTAACAGGTGATCGAGAGGCGCACGGTGTTCAAGGCCGCGCTCGCCGCGGGCGCGGCGACCATGGCCGCGGCGTGCACCAGCGGCGGGGACGACGGCGGCGCGCAGACCGGGGGCGGGGCGACGAGCGAGGCGCCTCCTGCCGCGGTCATCACCGCCGAGCCCGCCGCGGACGCGAAGAACGTGCCCGTGCTGCAGCCCGTCACCGTCAAGGTCGCCAAGGGCACGCTCACCGAGGTCAAGCTGACCAACCCCGACGGGAAGGCCGTCGAGGGCAAGCTCAGCGACGACAAGACCACCTGGACGAGCAGCGAGACCCTCGGCTACGACAAGACCTACACCTACAACGCGACGGCCACCGGCACCGACGGCAAGCCGGTGACGCTGACCGGCAGCTTCTCGACGCTCAAGCCGGCCTCCACCGTGCGCGTCACGCTGAACCCGACCGACGACGCGACCGTCGGGGTCGCGATGCCGGTGAGCGTGAAGTTCACCAGCGCGGTGAAGAACAAGGCCGCCGTGGAGCGGGCGCTGAAGATCGAGACGTCCACCGACGTCGAAGGCTCCTGGGGCTGGCTGTCCGACCAGCAGGTGGACTGGCGGCCGAAGGAGTACTGGCCCGCCAACACCACGGTCAAGGTCGAGGCCAAGCTGTACGGCATCGACCTCGGCGGCGGGGCCTACCCGCGCGCCGACGTCACCACCGAGTTCAAGATCGGCCGCAACCAGGTCGTGAAGATCCACACCCCGGACCACAAGATGAACGTGTACCGGGGCGGGTCCTTGTACAAGAGCTACCCGTGCAGCAACGGCAAGGACTCGGACGTGAACCTGAACACACCGAACGGCACCTACATCATCATGACGAAGGAGCCGAGCGCGATCTTCGACAACGCGCGTTACGGCTACACCAACGTCAACAAGAAGTGGGCCTGCCGGTTCTCCAACCACGGTGAGTTCATCCACGAAAACCAGGACAACGCGGCCAACATCGGGCGCGCCAACACCTCGCACGGCTGCGTCAACCTGCTGGAAGCCGACGCGAAGAACTACTTCGACTCGGCCCTGATCGGCGACCCCGTGGAGATCACCGGGTCGCGGCTCGGACCGGTCGTCACCTCGGACGTGATGGACTGGCTCGTCAGCTGGAGCGCTTGGCAGGCCAAGTCCGCGCTGTGACGGTTTCGCACCGCTGGGAAGATGTCGGGGGCCCGTGGGCGTTGTCGTTCACGGGCTCCGCCCTGATGCGGAAAGAGACTGACACGGGAGTTGAACCAGGTGACGATCTCGCTGCGCGGATCACGACGGACGCAGACGATTTGGCCGCGCAGGGTCGCGGTGCTGTCGGTGCACACGTCACCCCTGGAGCAGCCCGGCACCGGTGACGCCGGTGGCATGAACGTCTACATCACGCACACCGCGGTCGAGATGGCGCGGCGCGGGATTGCCGTCGAGGTGTTCACGCGCGCGACCTCGTCCGAGCAGCCCCCGGTCGCCGAGCTGGCGCCGGGCGTGCTGGTGCGGCACATCCCGGCGGGCCCGTTCGAACCGCTCGGCCGCGACGAGCTGCCCGCGCAGCTGTGCGCGTTCACCTCGGGCGTGCTGCGCGCGGAGGCCTTCCACGAGCCCGGCTACTACGACCTGATCCACTCGCACTACTGGCTGTCCGGCCAGGTCGGGTGGCTCGCGCGGGACCGGTGGGGCGTGCCGCTGGTGCACACCGCGCACACGCTGGCGAAGGTCAAGAACGCCGCGCTCGCCGAGGGCGACAAGCCCGAGCCGCGCACCCGTGTCATCGGGGAGGAGCAGGTGGTCGCCGAGTCCGACCGGCTGGTGGCGAACACGCCGGTCGAGGCGCGGCAGCTGGTGGACCTCTACGGCGCGGCCCCGGAGCGGGTGCACACGGTCGCGCCCGGGGTGGACCTGAACCGGTTCGTGCCCGGCTCGCAGGCCGGGGCCCGGCGGCGGCTGGGGTTGCCGCGCGATGCCGTGGTGCTGGCGTTCGCCGGCCGGATCCAGCCGTTGAAGGCGCCGGACGTGCTGCTGCACGCGGCCGCGCACCTGCTCCAGCGGCAGCCGGAGCTGCGGGAGCGGCTGGTCGTCCTGGTCGTGGGTGGTCCGTCGGGCACCGGGCTGGAACAGCCGCAGGCCCTGCGTGAGCTCGCCGTGTCGCTGGGTATCCAGGACGTGGTGCGGTTCCTGCCGCCGCAGCCGGGTGAACGGCTGGCGGAGGTGTACCGCGCCGCGGACGTGGTGGCGGTGCCGAGCTACAACGAGTCGTTCGGCCTGGTCGCGCTGGAGGCGCAGGCCTGCGGGACGCCCGTGGTGGCGGCCGAGGTCGGCGGGCTGCCGGTGGCGGTCGCGCACGGCGTGTCCGGGTTGCTGGTGCCCTCGCACGCGGCGCGGGACTGGGCCGGGGCGCTGGCCAGTGTGGCGTTGCGGCCGGAGCGGCGGGCGGAGCTGGCGGAGAACGCGCTGGTGCACGCGCGGCGGTTCTCGTGGGCGCGCACCACGGACGCCCTGTTGGAGAGCTATGTGGCGGCTTCGCGGACGCTGGCCGCGCTGCACGAGGAGGTCGCCGTATGACGCTGGACAAGGTCGTCCGGGCAACACTGGACCAAGCCGGCCTGAAGTACGACCGCAAGGCCGAGGGCAAGTACTTCGTCACCCTTCCCGGCACGAAGAAGCTGCAGACCAACGCCTGGCTCATCGAACGCGACCACGCCTTCGGCGTGGAGGCGTTCGTCTGCCGCCGTCCCGACGAAAACCACGAGCAGGTCTACCGCTTCCTGCTGCGCCGCAACGCGAAGCTCTACGGCGTCCACTACACCGTGGACGCACTGGGCGACATCTACCTGGTGGGCCGTTTCGGCAAGGACGCGGTGACCGAGCCGGAACTGGACAAGATCCTCGGCCAGGTGCTGGAAGCCGCGGACGGCGACTTCAACACGATCCTCGAACTGGGCTTCGCCACAAGCATCAAGCGCGAGTGGGACTGGCGAGTCAGCCGCGGCGAAAGCCTGGCAAACCTACAAGCCTTCAAACACCTGATAGAGCCCGACAACCCCCACGACCCCGGCACCCTCACCGACGACTGACGCTGGTCCAAGCCCATCGCGCCCAGCGCCCGCCAACGCAAGAAGCTCGCACCGTGGGGGTTTGGGGGGTCGCCCCCCAAAGGCGGTGTGCGAACGCCCGCCCGGTGGCGAGCGAAGCGAGCACACCGGAGAAGCGGGCGGAGCGGCTTGAGGGAGGGGGAGTCGCGAACTCAAGCCGCCCCGCGAACGCTCCCGCCGCATCTGGACCCGGTGGCGAGGGGGAGTGCCAACGGGGCCGGCGGGGCCGCAGCCCGGCAGGGGGGAGACAGGCTGCGGTCGTACCCCGCGTCCGGCTGGGGAGTGCGTGGAATTCCAGCCGAGCGGGACGTAAGCCAACTTGTCAGATGTCCACCAGTAATCACAAGACTACTGGTTACTCCGTTCGAGTGATTCTCACTGTCTGTGTTAACGGTATGCAGCAAGTGTCACTTTCCCTGACCGTTGTTCAACAGATCAATGAGTGGTTTAGCGGTTCTCTACCGTGGCGCAGGACACTGTCCGTAGAAAGCCTCGGGCGTCATCCGGTCGCTCGCCGTGTTCTGGCAGGCTAGCGGGTATGGCCGAACTTGGGACGCTGGTGCTGCTCCGCCACGGGCAGAGCACCTGGAACGCCGAGAACCTGTTCACCGGCTGGGTCGACGTGCCCCTGTCCGAGCTCGGGCAGCAGGAGGCCCGCAAGGGCGGCGAGCTGCTCGCGGAGAGCGGGCTGCTGCCCGACGTCGTCCACACGTCGCTGCTGCGCCGCGCGATCTCGACCGCGAACATCGCGCTCGACGTCGCCGACCGGCACTGGATCCCGGTGCGCCGCGACTGGCGCCTCAACGAGCGGCACTACGGCGCGCTCCAGGGCAAGAACAAGAAGCAGGTCCGGGACGAGTTCGGCGAGGAGCAGTTCATGCTCTGGCGCCGCTCCTACGACGTGCCGCCGCCGCCGATCGAGCGCGGCAGCGAGTTCAGCCAGGACACCGACGTCCGCTACGGCCCGGACGCGCCGCTGACGGAGTGCCTGAAGGACGTCGTCGCGCGGCTGCTGCCGTACTGGGACTCGGCGATCGTGCCGGACCTGCGTGCGGGCAAGACGGTGCTGGTCGCCGCGCACGGCAACTCGCTGCGCGCTCTGGTCAAGCACCTGGACGGCATTTCCGACGACGCCATCGCGGGCCTGAACATCCCGACCGGGATCCCGCTGCGCTACGACCTGGACGAGAACCTGAAGCCGGTCAACCCGGGCGGCACCTACCTCGACCCGGAGGCCGCGGCCGAGGCCGCCGCCGCGGTCGCCAACCAGGGCCGCTGACGCCAGTCCGCCGAAACGCCGGCTCCCCTGGAGGAGCCGGCGTTTTCGCGTTCAGCGCCCGATCCGGCGCTGGGCGAACTCGGCCGCCGTTCGCGCCACTCGGCGTGCCTGATCGCCCTTGCCGCGCCGGTGCAGCACGAGCACGACCGCGAGGACGACGAGCGCGAGCGCCATGACCACGGCCGCGATCAACGCGAACCGGACCAGCAGCACGGTGAGCACGGTTTCCACAGCCACCCTCCTTTATATCCCAACTGTGATAAATAGAAGTTAGCACACCTGTGATACAAAGGCCAGGTGCCGAAGATCGTGGACCCGGAGAGCAGGCGGGCGGAAGTTGCCGACGCGCTGTTCCGGCTGGCCGTGCGCGAGGGGCTGCACCGGGTGTCGCTGCGGACGGTGGCGGCCGAAGCGGGCCTGAACGTCGGCTCCGTCCGGCACTACTTCGACGGCCAGGCCGAGCTGATGCGCTTCGCGATGCGGACCGTCATCGACCGGGTGTCCGCCCGGCTGACCGAGAAGGTCGAGGCTCTCGGCGACGTCGGCGGGCTGTCCCCGGCCGAGCGCCGCGCGGCGCGCACCGAACTGCTGGCCGAACTGCTGCCGCTCGACGACGTCCGGCGGGCCGAGGTGACCGTGTTCCTCGAGTTCGCGGTCGCCTCACGCACCGACGAGCGGCTGGCGGACCTGGCACGCGAGGCGGCGTCCGGGACGCGGGCGCTGGTCGGGCGCGTCCTCGCCGCGCTGGACCTCGACGATCCGGACACCGAGGTGCGACGGCTCACGGCGCTGATCGACGGCCTGAGCCTGAACGGGGTCCTGCACCCGGACCTGTGGTCGCCGGCCGAGGCGCTGTCGGCGCTGCGGACCCACCTCGACGCGCTAGACCAGTCCTAGCTGCCGGGCCCGCACCCCGGCCTGGAAACGGGACGTCGCGCCCAGCGCGTCCATCAGCTCGGCCACCCGCCTCCGGTAGGTGCGCACGCTCAGGCCCAGCGCTCGCGCGGCCGTCTCGTCCTTGCTGCCCGCGGCGAGCTCGTCGAGTATCCGCGGCGCCAGCGCCCTGACCTCGGCGAACTCCGTCTCGTAGATCGCCAGCTCGGTGCCCGCCCGCCAGGCCGCGTTGAACAGGCTCGTCACGCTGCCGATCACCTCGGGGTTGGTGACGACCGTGTAGCCGCGCTCGCCGCTCGCCGCGTCGCCCGCCAGGATCGCCACCTTCCGGTCCAGCACGATCGTCTCGTTGATCTCGTCCAGCGTGATCCGGATCTTCGCGCCCAGCCGCTCCCGCTCGCGCAGGTGCGCCACCCCGCCCGGCTGCAGTAGCGACGCCGGGCGGTACAGCTTCCGCACGGTCCGGCCGGTCATGTCCTGCTGCCTGCTGTGCGGCACCTGGTGCGCCGCCGCCCACGTGTGCAGGTCGTTCGCGGCGCAGAAGATCTCCTGGGCCGACGCGAACAGGTGGGCCGTCCGCGCGAACAACTCGGCCTCACCCCGCACCAGCACGTCCATGACAACCAGTGTGGCAGCAAGTTGCCAAGCGGCGGCGCGTCCGCGAGCGCCGGACCAACCTGGAGCCATGACCGAAACGATCAACGCCGGCGCGGCAGGCACCTGGCAGCTCGGCGACCTCACCGTGAACCGCATGGGCTACGGCGCCATGCGGCTGGCCATCTCCGGCGGCGGGAAGCTCGACCGCGACCAGGCCATCGCCGTCCTGCGCCGGGCCGTGGAGCTGGGCGTCAACCACATCGACACGGCCGCCTTCTACTTCTCCCCGCTGCGCTCGGCCAACGAGCTGATCAGCACCGCGCTCAACCCCTACCCGGACGACCTGGTGATCACCACCAAGGTCGGCCCCGGCCGCGGGCTCGACGGCTCGTTCCTGCCGGAGGCGACCCCGGAGCAGCTGCGGCTGCAGGTGGAGGAGAACATCCGGCAGCTCGGCCGGGACCACCTCGACGTCGTCAACCTGCGCATCGGCAGCACCCTGGACCGCGGCGCCGGCTCGCTCGCCGACCGGTTCGGCGCGCTCGCCGAACTCCGGCAGGAGGGCCTGATCCGGCACCTGGGCATCTCCAACGTCGGCCCGGAGCACCTCGCCGAGGCCCAGGCCATCGCGCCGGTGGTGTGCGTGCAGAACCAGTACGGCCTCACCGCCCGGCGTGAGGACGACGACTTCGTCCGCCTGTGCGCCGACCAAAAGGTCGCGTTCGTTCCGTTCTTCGCCATCGCCAGCGGGGCGGAGGACGAGACCGTCATCGCGATCGCGCGGGACCACGGCGTCAGCCCGGCGCAGGTCCGCCTCGCCTGGACCCTCCACCAGGGACCCAACGTGCTCGCCATCCCGGGCACCGGCAGCGTCGGGCACCTGGAGGAGAACATCGCGGCGGCTTCGCTGCGGCTGTCCGAAGAGGAACTCGCGCGGCTCGACGGGGTGAATGGTCACGAGCCGGGTCGAGGTGAGTAAACGCAGGTTGAACCGGTTGCGAACACGCGTTGTGAAGGTGTCACAGCCATCACGAGAAGGCAGCCAGTACTAGGCCAAACGGCCACCTCCATGCTTACGATTCACCCGTGAGTGCGCCCGGTGCGGTCCTGCTGGCCGTCGGCTGTCTGCTGGTCGGCCTGATCGCCGGTCTCCTCGTTCCGCGGCTCAAGCGCAGGCGGGCTCAGCGGCGGCCGTCCGGCCCCACCGTCGCCGAACTGCTGCTCAGGCTGGTGCGCTCGTCCAACAACGGGATCCTGGTGCTGAACCGCTTCGGCGACCTGGTGCTGTTCAACCGCCGCGCCGAGGCGCTCGGACTGGTCCAGGCCAATCGCGCCGACCCGCGCGCGCGGGTCGCGGCCGAGCAGGTCGAGGAGACCGGCGACCCGATGGAGATCGACCTGTCGCCGCTGGAGGCCCGCGGCCGCCAGCCGGAGGCCGTGGTCGCCGAGATCCGCCCGCTCGGCGAGGGGTTCACCGTCGTCGAGGCGGTCGACCACTCCGAGGCCGCCCGGCTGGAGGCCGTCCGGCGGGACTTCGTCGCGAACGTCAGCCACGAGCTGAAGACCCCGGTCGGCGCGATCGCGCTGCTCGCGGAGGCGGTGCTGGACGCGGCGGAAGACGTGGAGGAGGTGCGCCGCTTCGGCGGCAAGATCCTGCACGAGTCGACCCGGCTGGGCACGCTCGTGAGCGAGCTCATCGCGCTGTCCCGGCTGCAGGGCGCCGAGCGGCTGCCCGACCTGAACGTGGTCGAGGTGGACGCCGTCGTGCGGGAGGCGCTGGGCCGCACCCGCCTGTCCGCGGAGTCCCGCGAAATCGAGATCACCACCGACGAGCCGAGCGGCCTGCTCGTCGAGGGCGACCGGACGCTGCTGGTCACGGCGTTGTCGAACCTGCTCGACAACGCCGTGAACTACTCGCCGCAGGGCAGCCCGGTGTCGATCAGCAGGCGCCTGTCCGGCGGCATGGTCGAGATCGCGGTCACCGACCGCGGCATCGGCATCGCCGAGGAGGACCAGCAGCGCGTCTTCGAACGCTTCTACCGCGCGGACAAGGCGCGCTCGCGCGCCACCGGTGGCACCGGCCTCGGGCTGGCCATCGTCAAGCACGTCGCCGCCAACCACGGCGGCGAGGTCAAGCTGTGGAGCATGCCGGGCACGGGATCGACGTTCACGCTGCGGATCCCGATGCACCAGTCCGGGCGCAACGGGGACGGAACCCCCGCGGCCCCGGACGACCAGACCCCCGCGCAGCTGTCGCGGCTCGTCGTGACCGCCGCCAAGGACGGCCGGAACCAGGGAGGAAAGTAGTGACGAGAGTGCTCATCGTCGAGGACGAGGAGTCCTTCGCCGACCCGTTGGCCTTCCTGTTGCGCAAGGAGGGGTTCACGGCGGCGGTCGCCACCAACGGCCAGCAGGCCCTGGACGAGTTCGACCGCAACGGCGCCGACATCGTCCTGCTCGACCTGATGCTGCCCGGCATGAGCGGCACCGACGTGTGCAAGCAGCTGCGCCAGCGCTCGGCGGTGCCGGTGATCATGGTGACCGCGCGGGACAGCGAGATCGACAAGGTCGTGGGCCTGGAGCTGGGCGCGGACGACTACGTGACCAAGCCGTACTCGGCGCGCGAGCTGATCGCCCGCATCCGCGCGGTGCTCCGCCGCGGCGGCGAGACCGGCGGGGACGGGGAGCTGGCGCCGCTGGTGCTCGCGGCCGGCCCGGTGCGGATGGACGTGGAACGGCACGTGGTCACCGTCGACGGCGGCGAGGTGTCGCTGCCGCTCAAGGAGTTCGACCTGCTCGAGTACCTGCTGCGCAACGTCGGCCGGGTGCTCACCCGCGGTCAGCTGATCGACCGGGTGTGGGGCGCGGACTACGTCGGCGACACCAAGACGCTGGACGTCCACGTCAAGCGCCTGCGGTCGAAGATCGAGCCGGACCCGGGCTCGCCGCGGCACCTGGTCACCGTCCGCGGCCTGGGGTACAAGTTCGAGTCCTGACAAGCAGAGGTGGCCTATCCGGCACTTTGCGGCCGCACACGGTGCGGACCGGTACCGTAGGGCTTTGTGCGCCTAGGGGTCCTCGACGTCGGTTCCAACACCGTCCACCTGCTCGTGGTGGACGCGCACCGTGGCGCCCACCCGACGCCGATGCACTCCGAGAAGACCGTGCTGCGGCTGGCCGAGCAGATCACCAAGAACAACCACCTCTCCAAGCAGGGCGCGCAGGCGCTGGTCGAGGCCATCGAGAACGCGAAGGTCTCCGCGGCCAAGCTCGGGTGCGAGGAGCTGATGGCGTTCGCCACCTCGGCGGTGCGCGAGGCCGACAACAGCTCCGACGTGCTGCGGAAGGTCGCGGACGAGACCGGTGTCGAGCTGAACGTGCTGTCCGGTGTTGACGAAGCGCGGTTGACTTTCCTCGCGGTGCGCCGGTGGTTCGGCTGGTCGGCCGGTCAGTTGCTGGTGCTCGACATCGGGGGCGGTTCGCTGGAAGTCGCGATGGGGATCGACGAGGAGCCGGCGCTCGCGGAGTCGCTGCCGCTCGGCGCGGGCCGCATCACCCGCACCCGGTTCGCCCACGACCCGCCGACCCGGTCCGAGCTGGTCTCGACGTCGGCGTGGCTGGAGGACCAGCTGGCTCCGCTGGCGAAGCGGGTCGCCAAGCTCGGTGTGCCGGACCGCGTGGTGGCCACCTCGAAGACCTTCCGGTCCCTGGCCAGGCTGACCGGGGCGGCTCCCTCCGCAGCCGGTCCGCGGGTACGCCGTACCCTGTCCCAGACCGCACTGCGGCAGCTCATCGCGTTCATCTCCCGGATGGAGGCGGCCGACCTCGCCGAGCTGGAAGGGGTCAGCGCGAGCCGCGCGCACCAGCTGGCCGGTGGGGCGCTGGTGGCGCAGGCCGCGATGCGGGCGCTGTCGCTGGAAGAACTGGAGATCTGTCCCTGGGCGCTGCGAGAGGGCGTCATCCTGCGGCGACTTGATCACTCCAACGGTGACGAGGCGACTGTTCGCCGCGGCAGAACCACCGGTGACAGCAACCGGCTGGACCTCGGTGAGCTCGATCAGGCACGGTGAAAGGCGGAAGGATGCGTAAGGCGGTGGTGGGCGTGTGCGGTACACGAGCCCGCGTCTTGTGGCCCTACGCGCTGTTTGGGATGACACGATGAGCCGAGAGAGCCGAGAAGACCGCTCGCAGAAGACCGTCGCCGAGTTGCTCGCCCTGCACGGCGGCAACATCGAGGGCAGGCGGCGCCGCCGGCGTGCGGCCGACGACGACGCGCCGGAGGAGAACGAGGGCCCCCGCCGCGCCCAGGACCCGACGGAGACCGGCCCGCAGGCGATCATCGACCGGGTCCGCGCCAACGGCGCGGGACCCAACGGTGCTCAGCCCGGGCGCAACGGCGGCCGTCGTGCCATGCCCGACTCGCCCGGCCGCCAGGACTCGGGCGGGTTCCGCCGTCCCGAGCAGGGCCCGCCTGCGCCGCCCGGTCAGCAGGTTCCGCCTGGTCACGCCGGTCCGCCCGCGCCGCCCGTCCCGCCCGGTCAGCCCGTCCCGCCCGGCCAGCAGAGTTCCGCGGCGATGCCGCGACCGGTCCTGCCGGAGAACCCCGGTCAGCCCGTGCCGCCCGGACAACAGAGCTCCGCGGCCCTGCCGCGGCCGGTGACGCCCGAGCCGCCCGCCCCCGGCCAGCCCGTTCCGCCTGGTCAGCCCGTTCCGCCTGGTCAGCAGAGCTCGGCCGCCCTGCCGCGACCGGTCACCCCGGAGCCTCCCGGCGCCCCGCCGCGCCGCGGTCAGCAGGACTCGGGCGGGTTCGCGCGCCCGAACACCGGCGCGCTGCCGCCCCCGCCGCAGGACTCGATGCCGCTGCGGCGACCGCACCCGCAGGACTCCGGTTTCGTGCGCCGCCCGCCCCAGGAGTCGGGGGCGTTGCCGCTGCCCCCGCAGGAGTCCGGCGCGCTGCCCGTGCCGCCCGCGGAGGCCGTGCCGCCGCCGCTGCGCCGCCGTCCGCCGGGCGAGGAGACCAGCACCGGGCTGGCCGCCCGCCTGGACGGTCTCGACGCCCCGGTCGACCCGGACGCGCCGCCTGCCGGGGGCCGCGCCACCGGCACGTTCCCGCCGCCGCGCCG